>JBQCEJ010000030.1:0-11185 GCA_051960355.1 Verrucomicrobiota bacterium
GCTTCAGGGACCTGCGCGAACAATTTCCGAATCTCATCAAACACGCCCACGTAAGTCGCCGGGATCGATCGCGGCGTGCGGCCAATGGGAGATTGATCGACTTCGTAGACGGCTTTGATGGATTCAAGGCCGCTGCCCGGAATGCGAAGGCGCGGGCCAGATCAAGATGGAGATGAACTTCCTGCCGCCCGCATTCGTGCGCTGCGAAACCTGCGAAGGCTGCCGGTTCAATCGCGAGACGCTGGACATCGAATACAACGGCAAAAACATCGCGCAGGTGCTGGAGCTTTCAGTCGAGGAAGCGATGGAATTTTTCGCCAGCGTTCCCAAGATTCGCCGCGCGTTGCAGGCACTTTGCGACACGGGACTCGGCTACCTCAAATTGGGGCAACAAAGCCCGACCTTGAGCGGTGGCGAGGCGCAGCGGGTGAAACTCGTTTCGCATTTGCTGACCGGCCTTAAAGACCCGGAACTCTTTGACCAGAGTTCCAAACGAAACCTTTTCATCCTGGAAGAACCGACGATCGGTTTGCACATGGCCGATGTGCAACGCCTGGTGGATGTGCTCCAACGACTCGTGGACGCCGGTCATTCCGTGGTTGTAATCGAACACAATCTCGACCTGATCGCGGAAGCCGATTGGGTGATCGATCTCGGCCCGGAAGGCGGGGTAGCTGGCGGACAGATTGTGGCGCAAGGCACGCCGGAACAAGTCGCCCGGGTGAAAGGTTCTTACACCGGACGTTTTCTGCGGCCGCTGCTGGGCGAAAAGAAATGATCGGCCGAACGTCTGCGGATCAGGCGATCGGCGGCGGCGTGGCGGTACTTTGGTTGAAGTAATGCTGAGTCAGCGGAATTCCCACGATCGCCACAAACCAGCACAGCAAGAACGCGGGCACAGCGCCCCAGGCGCCTTTCGTTACTAACTCCACACCTTTGGCCCAACGCCAGAGCCACCAGATGTTCACGAACGGAATGATGAGGAGCCAGGCGGTGGGAATATCAGCGCCCAGTTTGTTCATCTCCTGTTTCGTGACCACGTACCAATAGATGGCGTAGAAACCGCAGGTGATGAAGGTCAGCAGAACGACAATGATCGGACTTCGGTTGGTCATAGTTTTGTTGGTTTGATGAGCCTTGTGACTGAATGGCCAATTTGTCTCAAGCGCCGGACGCTGAGTCAAGCAACATGCCGATCGCAGTTCGCCGACTTTGCAGGGAACAATGACTCGTCGGAGCCCAACGGTTTGCCTAACCTTTTCGTGGCATGAGTGATTCGTACGAAGAAGTTCTGGAGGGCAACTCAGTGAAACGGCTGGCCCCCGGCCTTCGCCACGAGCTGATTTGCGCGCGGTTCCACCGGATCGTGCTGGCGAGCGTGGCGAATTTTGCCGGCACCCGATTGCTTCCGGCGCGCGAGTTGGTGAAGCTTTCCTCTACAACGATGCTTCGCCCCGATCTGGCGCTGGTGACTGCGGCCACGAAAAAACCCTGGCTCGCCGCCGAAATCATCAGTCCTGATGACCATCGCGTGGACACCGTTCTGAAGAAACAGATTTACGAAGACCTCAAAGTGCCGCGCCTGTGGATGATTGATCCGCGCTACGACAACGTGGAGGTTTATCACGCGACCGAGTATGGGCTGGTGTTGAAGGGAATCCTGGCCGGACAGGAAGTGCTCTGTGAAAAGCTGTTGCCGGAATTCCAACTGACGATTGCGGAATTATTTCAGCCGGTGAGTTCCAGCCCCGGCGAAAGTTGATCGGAAATGGCGGTTCAGTTTCTTCGGGCTTGTTTTTTGTCAGCTCCCAATCAATCTTAGCGCGGCAGCGGAGAGATGGCAGAGTGGTTTAACGCGCACGCCTGGAAAGCGTGAATACCTGAAAGGGTATCGGGGGTTCGAATCCCCCTCTCTCCGCCACTTTATCTTCAGAAACCCACCAGAGTGTCGTTCCCAGGCAGTTTCCACGTGGGAATCTTTTCGCGTTTCTGCCGGTCAGAAAAACCAGTTTAACCCCATCGAAAACATAGCGGTGTTCACTCCGTGATTGGGTTGTTTGATGCCGGCGTTGGACATGTGCAACCAACGCAGATCGACTGTGACCGCGATATTTTCCTTGAAGAAGTAATGCGTGCCGATTCCGCCCTGCGGGTCAAAGTTGAACACGCTCCCTAAATCCGGGCGGCCAATATCGGTCGCGACCATCCCCACCCCGGCGTTCAAATAGGGCACCCAGCGACTCCCGGTCACGAAGTTGTAGCGAATCAATCCCGTTCCGCCGACCACATAGCTGTATTCCGGTCGCGTCTGACTTCCGCCGAACAGCTCGCCGGCCATTTCCACATTTCCCGCGAAACAGCTATCCTGCGCCACCACCCCGCTTAACATGCGACCGACGTTGACCGATCCCAATACCAGATCATGGGCCAACGAAGAACCAAAAGCAGCGACGCCGAACCCACCTCCGATACCAAACCCAGTCTGAACGACGCCCTTCCGGAATCCACTGCCAATGTTGTTTTCCCAAATACCGGCAGGCTTTGGCTGCAGTTCCGAAGTGATCAGTGTCGTTTGAGCGGATGCGAAGGTCACCAGGCCCGCAAAGCAACAAACAACGGCGCAAATCCGGAGCAGAACTGTTCCTGGATATTTCGTAGGAACGCATAGGACGTCATTCTGAAAATCGGCCCGGCAATTCCTGTTGTCATTTCCTTGCATGTGTTGATTCAGAGTAAAAGCCAGTTTCCTGTCGCCGCAAATCCAAATGAAAGTGCCATGGAAAGCGTCCCACCTACACTGGGATTAACCCGCACTCACTTGCCTTGGGTTCCAAAGCAGTGGTCCGCAGGATTCTGAAAGTGCTTTCCCTTCGCAACCCTTTTCCCCGAACTTCGTTGGACGCAATCCAAATGCCATGTTCCTCCCGGTGAATCCCTTGGATCTTTTTCAGCATAACTCCCAATTGCGTGAAGGGTCGCAACGAGGCATTCTTGAATTGTAAGTTTTACCTTTCTCCTGCTTGGAAGCAGGCGTGAACGAAGCGGCTCGAACCCGGGAGGTTTGAGCCGCTTTCTTTTTCAGCAACGCTCCAGACCTGAACGGTTTCCAATTGCACTCGCCTCAAGCCCAACCTTTGCTCTAGCTTTTCGCCATGGGAACCAAACTCGCCGCGTGCTTCGGTTCAAGAGCCTGGGCTCAATTCATCGGACTAGCCGCTCTGATCAGCCTAATGCTCGGATCGGGTTGCCTTGAAGCCGCGGAAATCACGGTCTTTGCCGCGGCCAGCCTCACCGATGCGCTCAAAGCGCTGCGCACCGACTACGCGCGTCAGAGCAGTGACAAAGTGGTTTTCAATCTCGGCGCGTCGAGTCTGCTGGCGCGACAAATTGAAGCCGGCGCACCGGCCGACATTTTCTTCTCCGCCGACGAACTCAAAATGGATGCGCTGGAGGAAAAGGGATTACTCCTGCCTGGCAGCCGCAAAAGCCTGCTGTCCAATTCGCTGGTCATAGTGATTGCCGCGGACAGCAACCTCAAAATCAACTCAGCGGCGGACTTGGCCCAGCCCAGGGTGAAACGCATCGCTCTGGCTGATCCCAAAGCCGTTCCCGCCGGCGTTTACTCCAGGCAGTATTTGGAAGGCCAAAAACTCTGGACTGCCGTGGCAGACAAAGTTGTCCCGACAGAAAACGTGAGAGCCGCGCTGGCAGCAGTCGAGTCCGGTAACGTCGAGGCCGGGATGGTTTTCAAAACCGACGCGGCGATCTCGAAAAAAATCAAGGTGGCCTGTGAAATCAAACGGGCTGACGGTCCGCCGATCAGCTATCCCGCAGCCGTGATCCAGGATTCAAAGCAGATTGCGGCGGCCAAGCATTTTCTCCAGTATCTCGGCTCCGATGAAGCGACCAGGATTTTCGAACATTACGGCTTCGTTGTCCTCAGCAAGCGTTCTCAAGAATGAGCGCTGAAGAGTGGCAAATTTTATGGTTCACGTCCTGGGTTTCGGCGTTGAGCACGCTGCTGATTGTGCCGTTGGGTTTGGCGACGGCGTGGCTTCTTGCGCGTTATGAATGGCGCGGCAAGTCACTGGTCGAAACCTTCGTATCCTTGCCGCTGGTCATGCCACCGGTCGCGACCGGATTACTTCTGCTGAAATGTTTCGGACGTCGCGGTCCGATGGGCGGGTTTCTGCATGACACCTTTCATCTGGATATCGTGTTCACTTGGCGCGCGGTTTTGATTGCGTTGAGCGTGATGTCTTTTCCGCTGCTGGTGCGCTCCGCGCGAGTTGCCTTTGAACAGGTAAACCCAAGGCTGGAACAAATCGCGCGCACGCTCGGCGCCAGCAACGCGCGTGTGTTCTGCACGATCACCCTGCCCCTCGCACGACAGGGAATTCTCGGCGGCATGCTATTGGCCTTCGCTCGGGCGCTGGGTGAATTTGGTGCGACGATCATGATTGCGGGCAACATTCCCGGGAAAACTTCAACCCTGTCGCTCGCGATTTTTCAATCGGTTCAACTGGGTGAAGACGCTCACGCCTTTCGCCTGCTTGGCCTGTCTGTCGCGCTGGCGTTCGTGGCGGTCTGGGGCAGTGAATGGCTGATGCGCCGAAAAAAGCTTCCGTGAACCTGACCCTTCAAAACATTTCACTGCCGCTGGCCGAATTCACGCTCGCGGTGAACCTGGAAATTCACGGACGCGTCACAGCTTTGTTCGGTCCCTCGGGCGCCGGCAAGACATCGTTGCTCGATCTGATCGCCGGCCTGCGTCATCCGCAGTGTGCCTTCATCAAACTCGGCGAACACGTTTTAACTGATACCAGGTCGGAGACGGAAATCCCTACGCGCCTTCGTCGGATTGGTTATGTTCCCCAGGATCTCGCTTTGTTTCCGCATTTATCCGTTCGCGAAAATCTCTGTTATGGGCACAAAGCTGATCCGGAGCGCAATCACCTGTTCAGCTATGAACACGTGACGGACGTTTTGGAAATTCCTTCGTTGACGGAGCGTCGAGTGCAGCATCTTTCCGGCGGCGAAAGGCAGCGGGTGGCCTTGGCCCGCGCGCTCTTGACCTCACCGCGCATTCTTCTCTTGGACGAACCGCTCGCCAGCCTGGATACCGGGTTGAAGTCCAGGATCATTCCATATCTCGCGCGGATTCGCGACGAGTTCCAGCTGTCGATGCTTTACGTGACTCACGACTGGTCCGAGGTGCAGGCGTTGTGCGACGAGGTTCTGGTGATGGAACGCGGCCAGATCGTCCGACGCGGGAATCCGCAGGCCCTTTCATCAGCGTTGTGACTCCGTTCACAGCGGCACGTCCAATGACTTCCCGTTGTCAGATGGACCGAGACTCAGGATAAAAGGAACAGCCACGTTCGCCCACTCATCCGCGGCAGGATATGAACTTGCAGAACTGCCAAAAGACCTGCGAAGCATCTCCGTGTTGATGATTCCGGGATTCAGCGGAACCGCCGCCATCCCGGACGGCAATTCCTGGGCGAGCGCCTGGGTCAAACCTTCAATCGCCCATTTGCTGGCGCAATAGGGCGCCACCTCTGCATCGGTGGAACGGCCCCAGCCGGAGCTGAAATTTACGATTACCCCGCGTTTGCGCCGGATCATCTCGGGAACGAAATGGCGGATCACATTCGCCGTGCCTTTCAGATTGATGTCGATCACGCCCGAAAATTCCTCGGCGCTGATTTCCCAAAGTGGCGCATTTCGATTGATCACGCCCGCGTTGTTGATCAACAGATCGGGTGGCCCGAACGCCTTGAGACACTCGCTACTCCAAGATTTGACGGCGCTGTCGGAGGAGACATCCACCGCGTGAAACGAGTGCGGCTTTCCAAATCTCTGCTGGATTTGAGTCACGGCGGAGGAGGATCGGGCACAGCCCAGCACGGTGTGTCCGCGCGCTGCGAATTCTTCGGTCATCGCCCGGCCCAGTCCAGCGGTGACGCCCGTTATTACCACGCGTTTGCTTTCAGACATGGCTCAATATTCCTTCAGCGCGACTGGCTTTCAAACGCGAGTTGAATTTCTCAAAAGTCACGGGAGGAACACGATCTGCTTATTCGGTAGGAACGAACGAACCGATCGAATTATGCCAAACACATTTTTCAATTTCATGGTCGCCCCGGTCATGGGCTGGCTCACCTTGCTATCTGTCTTGCTCGTCGCTCATTTGGTTCGCCTGGAATTCATCGAAAGGCGCAGAAATCGCCGCCTGGACGAGAAGCGCGCTTCATTGCGGTTCGGCGAACCGCTGCGGTCCAAAGTGCCCCGCCCCTTGGCCATGCGACACATCGCAAACGTCAACGCGTCTCTGTCGCGTGGTTCTGAAACGGGACAGAACTTCCAGAAATGCGACAGGCAGACCGGATGGAATTTCAGCTCGGCCGGCCTGAATTAGACTCCTCGCACCGCGACAACGCCTGCAGCAAACCGCAGAGTTGCTCCAATTTTGGGGCTGCCACCCCGGCTCTTTTGGCCTGATGCAACGGTGCCAAAAAAAGGCTTTCCAATTCCAAACGCTGGCCTCGCTCAAAATCGATCAAGGTGGAGGCCCGGTACGAACCCATTGTTCGGGTTCGATCGATCTGTTTATCAGCGAGCGTTTCTGAAATAGCGCAACCGAGAGCATTCCCGATCCGAATGACTTCCAACATCAATTGGCGGACGAGTTCGCTCCAGCGGACGTCCGCCAGAAGTTTGTCAGTTGTCAGGCACGGCCCGACTGTTTTGGGCGCGAGGTAATGGGATTCGTTTAAAGCTTCCCAACCGGCCGCACTCGCCACTCCCAAGCCATTGAACGGAATGTTCCATACCAATTTTTCCCAATGTGCCTGGAGCAGATTGTCCGTGACTTTGCAGGTCACGCCAGCATTCCGAAAGTGAGAGGCGACATCGTGAGTGCGCGGCTCGGGCCAGCGTTGGAATTCGCCCAACACCACCATCCCGTGACCGATGTGTCGGGTGACTCCGGGTTCGGTGCGGTTCAGGCAAACAAAGCAGAGTCCGCCCATGATTTGATCAGGCGCGAAGAGTTTCGCCAGTTCGTCCTCGTTGCCCAATCCGTTTTGCAGCGTCAACACAGCCGTCTCTGGCCCGACGAGCGGTGGCAGCAGTTTTGAGAACTGATCGTTCGCGGTGGTCTTCAGCGCGACAATGACGAGATCACTCCGGCCAATCTCTTCCGGAGTGCGGGCGCATTTGGGTCGAATGTTGAAATCACCCTCAGGACTATAAATGAAAACACCGCGGCGCCGAACCACGTCGTAGTCCGAACGCAACAGGAAGTGCACTTCCTGTCCGGCGCGGGCCAGTTTCGCGCCATAGTAACTGCCCACGGCGCCACAACCTACAATGGCAATTTTCATTCGAGAAGAAACCATGCAACGGGGACGTGGGATGATCAAAAAGAAAAAGGCACCCGGAACAAGTCAGGGTGCCTTGGAAAATGAATCTGAATTACTTGGCTTCGAGGATCGCGTCTTTGGCGGCTTTCGCGACTTGGAATTTGACGACGCGCTTGGCCGGAATCTGAATCTGTTCGCCGGTGGCAGGATTGCGCCCCGTGCGGGCGGCGCGATTCTTGAGTTTCAGCTTGCCCAGGCCAGGCAGGGTGAACGTGTTTTTCGCGTTCTTGTAAGCCAGATCGGCGAGTTCATCCAGATACTGGACGGATTGTTTTTTGGTGATGCCGACCTTTTCGGAAAGCAAGGAAGCGATCTGTGATTTGGAGAGTGATTTTGCCATAATTCGTGCCTTTGGTCTGACTAATTGTTTTATCGTCCTGATTACGTGAAACTTGTTGGACTTCGCTGGAATTAAATCTCTTCACTCAGGTCACGCAAGCAGAAAATTCCACAAACCCCTCTGAAACAGGGGCATTCGCGCGCCATTGGCGCCAGCCAAGGCTTGACTTAAAAGCCCGATTGTTAACCATCGCCGCGTGGCTCTTTTCACCATTCAGAACGACTTTCGCTACGACATCGTGCGAAAAATTTTCGAGGGCGGCATGGGCATCGTGTACGAAGCCGAACAGAATGGCGCACGCGAGTTCGTAAAACGAATTGCCATCAAAGTCATCCGCCAAAACTACGCGAGCCAAAAGCAGTTCATAGATAACTTCATCGGCGAAGCCAAACTGGTCGCGGATTTGATTCACACTAACATTGTTCAGACCTATCATCTGGGAGAATCGCGCGGCGTCTACTTCATCGCCATGGAACTGATTCGCGGGGTGAATCTGGAACAATTCGCGCAGCAATTACAGGACAAGAAGCGTCAACTTCCCAAGGAATTGGGTATTTTCATCGTGAGCCGAATTGCTCGCGGCTTGGCTTACGCGCATTCCAAGACGGACAAAGACGGCAAGCCGCTCGGAATTGTTCATCGCGACGTGAGCATGAAAAACATCATGACCGCTTTCGAGGGCGACGTGAAACTCACGGATTTCGGCATCGCCAAAGCCAAAGGTTTTCTCACCGATCAGGAAGGCGAAGTGGTCGCGGGCAAAGCGGATTACATGAGCCCGGAGCAGGCTAATTTTCAAATCACGGACCAGCGTTCGGATCTTTTCTCAGCCGGAGTTGTGCTCACTCACCTGCTGCTCGGAAAGAATATTTTCAAATGCGCAACGGCCGAAGAGTCGCGCCAGCGCATCATGAACATGGAGATTCCAGATTTCCGGACGCTCGATTCGCGCATTGACGATCGCTTGAATGAGATTCTGCACAAAGCCTTGGCCCGCGATCTTGACAAACGTTACGCCACAGCCGACGAACTGTTGTATGATCTCGAGCACTACATTTACCATACCGGCTACGGTCCGACCAACGAGACGCTGGGCAAATACATTCGCGATCTTTTCGGCCAAACCGTTCCCGCCATCAACACGTTGAAAAGTAAAACCCAACTTCTGGAAGACACCGTCCGCATCCGCGCCAAAGCCTTATAGAATGAAGCGTTCCCTCCCCTCCAGCACCGTCAAGGTTGGCTTGATTCAAACCGCCTGTTCACCGAACCCGGCTGCAAATCTGAAGAAGACTCTGGCTGCGACCGAGCGCGCAGCCAAGCAAGGCGCTCAGATCATTTGCACCCAGGAACTGTTCCGTTCGCAATACTTCTGCCAGTCGGAAGATCACGAGTTTTTCAAACTGGCCGAATCCATTCCCGGCCCCAGCACCGAAGCTTTTCAGAAGATCGCGAAGAAATACCGCACGGTGATCGTCGCATCGCTGTTTGAGAAGCGTGCCTCGGGCGTTTACCACAACACGGCGGTCATCATCGACGCCGATGGATCGCTCTTGGGCATCTATCGGAAGATGCACATTCCCGACGATCCGCTGTTTTACGAAAAATTCTATTTCACACCGGGCGATCTTGGTTTCAAAGCCTGGCAAACACATTACGCCAAGATCGGCGTGTTAATCTGCTGGGATCAGTGGTATCCGGAAGGCGCCCGTTTGACCGCCATGCAAGGCGCGGAGATTCTGTTTTATCCGACAGCCATCGGCTGGCATCCGAGCGAGAAATCGAAATACGGTGCCTTGCAGCATTCCGCCTGGGAAACGATTCAACGCAGCCATGCCATAGCGAACGGCTGTTTCGTCGCGGTGCCCAACCGAATCGGTCATGAAGTCATCAAAGGCGTGGGCGGCGATGGCATCGAGTTCTGGGGCCAGAGCTTTGTCGCAGGCACTTCAGGTCAGATCCTCGCCAAGGCCAGTTCCGATCAAGAGGAGACGCTCATTGTGCCGGTTGATTTGAATCATGTGGATACGACCCGAACACATTGGCCTTTCCTGCGCGATCGACGGATCGATGCCTACGGAAATCTGACAAAGCGGTTGATTGATTGATCCGCCTCAGGGGCGCTGCTTTTCCGTTCTTGTTGCCTCTCGGGCAGTGGTTTTGATCTGCTGACCAAAGCTCCGTCTTTCCCGACCGGGACAGGCTTCACCGCACCTTCAAACTGTAGCCCGTTCGATTTGAACAAAACCGATTCGGGCACCGTGCCGACCCAACTGCTAGGCCGACGGGAATTTGCTGGAATTCAAGCAAGAAAAGTTTTGAATGAAATTTTTTGTGGCTGGTCTTATAATTAACTCGCTTGAAGACGCAAATGCCAATTCAAGAACCGGCGAGCCCTGAGCGGGCTCATTGGCATTCTTCACGCTATGCTAACCTCTGGAAAGGTATTCAAACTATGACCAAGCAATTGGAAACAGTGAATGAAGTAGTGAGGAACGATAAGCATCCATTCCGCAAAACCGATCATCAACCCAGAAAGGCGCTCAAAAACCGTTATGAACGCCGGAAAATCAAGGAATTCCTTCACCTGACCGACTGGCTTCAGGAAGAAGCGATCTAAACCGACATCTGAATTTCGGTAGAAAACAAGCGCCATCGCTCCCGGTGGCGCTTTCTCTTTGCTCAAAAAGCTACACCTGGCAGTCCGGGCAAATACCAAAGAATTCCAGCCGGTGAGTCACTGCTTTGAAGCCGTTTCGCTGGGCGATCTGCTCTTCAAGCCCATGCATGACGCATTCGTCAATCTCCACAATATCCGAACAACGCGTGCAAATCAGGTGATGGTGATGACCGTCGTCCCCCTCCTGCAACAATTCAAACCGAGCGACACCGTCTCCAAGATCAAAACGCTTGACCATTCCCATGCCCTCCAACAGATGCATCGAACGATAGACTGTCGCCAGATCACAATCGCCCTTCGGCAAAGCGGCAAATATCTCCTTGTTCGACATGGGGTGAGCCTGCTCCCTTAAAATCCTCAAGATCGCCTGGCGTGGTCCTGTCATTTTGCGTGAATGGCTGCGCAAGCGCTCTGCCAATTCCGGCAATTCTGCATGATGATGAGCCGGGTGATCGCCGTTCATAACATCACTCGAAGACCACGGCGGCGATGCCCAAGCCGGTTCCAATCACGATGGCAATCAACTTGCCCAGGTGAATGCGATGAACTTCTCCGCTCTCGAACAAAATCGTCGTGGAGATGTGCATGAAAATGCCGATCACGATCGCCATCAACTCTCGTGAGTGATTGGCCAGCCACGGTATGTGACCGCTCAAGAACATCCCGATCGGTGCCATCGCCGCAAACAACACCAAAACTCCCAAAGCCAATTTACGTTTCATGCCCCAGTGCAGAAGC
>JBQCEJ010000031.1:0-3077 GCA_051960355.1 Verrucomicrobiota bacterium
AGTTTGACGGCTTTCGGGTTAAGCGTTTCTCCACGAAATTTTTCGGATCCGCCGCGGCACATAATCATCTCACCTATGCGCCCTTGTTCTACAAGGCATTCGCGGATTACGAATATATTTTCTTTTATCACCTCGACAGCCTGGTATTCCGAGACGACCTGAACCACTGGTGTGAACTGGATCTGGATTACATAGGTCCGCCATGGATTCGATCGGCTGATTCTCCGTGGGTGACAAATCCTCGCGTCGGCAACGGCGGCTTCACCCTGTTGAAGGTCGAATCTGCCCTTAAGGTGCTCTATAATCGTTATCGTCAGCAACCCGCTACCTACTGGTTGGACATGTTCAGCCGGAATGGCAAACGGGTGGAACCGGTCGTCCGAGGCCTCCGTCTTTTGCGTGGCATCTTTCCCAAATCGAGAATCCTGAACGCGTTCATCCGGGATTGGGAAGAAATGCAGGATCCAGCCCCTCACAGCCGGAACAATGACGTGTTCTGGTCGGACAAAGCTTCCGCTTATCATCCGGAATTCAAGATAGCATCCCTTGCCCAGGGTTTGCAGTTTGGGTTTGAAGCCGCGCCACGAAAATGCCTTGAAATGAACGACGGGAAGCTGCCCTTTGGCTGTCATGCGTGGGCCCGGTACGACCGGAGCTTCTGGGAACCGTTTCTACTCAAAAAGGAATCGGCAACCCGGGAAACCCCGGGAACGCTCCGCAGAGTTGCGGAGCCCAGAGCTACGTGAAGATTCGAGCAATTGTCAGTCGACAGAACTCAAGCGGTCGCTAAAATTTTCCCAATTCGTGGACAAAGGATCACAGAAAAATATTGAATACCAAAGGGGAAAATAAATGCAGAAGCGAATACCAATTTTAACGTTTCTTTGCATGGTGCTGATGGGTCTCTGCCGGGTTTGGGGAGATGCCTTGCCGGTGCGGATTCTGCCCTTGGGCGATTCGATCACCCTGGGCTGCTGCAGCGATGTCGATATTGAAGGCGGCTATCGCACCCCGCTGTACAACATGCTTACCAACGCGGGCTACAACGTTGATTATCTTGGAACGCTGCAGGACTACAACAATCCGGCACTGCCGGATTCGAACCATGAAGGGCACGGCGGCTATCGCATCGACCAGATTGACGCCGAAGTCAATACCTGGTTGCGGCAGGACGGCGATCCGGATGTCATTTTGCTTCTGATCGGGGTGAATGATTACTGGCAGAACTACAACACCACCACGGCGACGAACCGGCTCGAAAACCTGATCATCCACCTAGCCAATCAACGTCCCTACGCCAAAATTCTCGTCGCAAATCTTTTGCTTCGGACAGATAACCCGAGCTATGAGACGGCCCAAACGCCATTTAACAATGCCATCCCGCAAATCGCCGCCCGCCAGACGGCACTCGGTCGGCAGGTTTATTTCGTTGATTTGCACTCCAGTTGCGAACCCGCTGACATCAATGATGGGGTACATCCAAAGCAATCGGGATATCTCAAGCTCGCCCAAACTTGGTTTCCTGCCATCACCAACGTAATTTCACCTTGGGGCACAACCAATCCACCGGCCATCGCGCGAGTCATGCAGGCTGATTTTCAGCACGTGCTGATCACCTTCAGCAAGCCGCTTGAAGACGCCGCTACCAACCTGGCCAACTTCAGCCTAAACGGAGGCCTTTCCGTTTTGCAGGCTCAATTGGATCCCGGCTCGAAACGCACCATCACTCTCTCAACCACGACCCAGGCGCAAAATACTTTCTACACGGTTTCCGTTTCCGGTGTCCGGGATCGGACTCCCGCCCACACTCCGATCGCGCCCGGCTCCACCGGTGGTTTTGCCTCTTTGACTCTGGCGAACGGTAGTTTCGAAGCGGACTATGCGGGCTGGCTTACCAATGGCAACCAGACCGTCGCGTCCGAAGCGCAATTTCCAACCTCTAACGGTTCCAAAGTGGTGGTCTTTAATGATGGCGAGACCACCCCCAACGGAGTGCTGTCTCAGACCTTCACCACCACTCCGGGACAGGCCTACGTGCTGAAATTTGATCTGGGAGTGGTCAGCTACAATCAGAACGAGCAACAGCTTCAGCTGAGGATGCAAGGCAATAGCACGCTGTTGTTGGACACCGCCTCGCTGTTGGGCGGCGGCGGTGGAACAGTGGTTTGGGCGGCAAAGAGCTATTCGTTCGTCGCCGACAGCCCGACGACTACCCTCACGTTTCATGATGTGTCCCCAACCACCGCCGGCTTGGACATGTTGCTGGATAACGTCCGTGTGAATCCACAGAATCCCAGGACACTCACTGTTTCTTCACTCCCCTCCGGCGGGCTGAACATCGGTGTCAGTCCGGCGGACAATAACGGAGCCCAAAACGGGGTTACCACCTTCAGCCGAATCTACGAGAGCGGCACCATTGTCAACCTGACAGCCCCAGCAACGGCGGGCACTACTGTCTTCGCGAAATGGCAATTGAATGGGTTGGATTTCAGTACGAGCCCAAGTGCGAGCGTCAGCATGGACACGGATCAAACCCTGACAGCGATTTACAGCACGGCTCCGCCGGCAATTACGAATCAGCCACTGAGTCTCACAGCCCGAGTGGGAAGCACCGCCCTCTTCAGCGTCATGGCCTCCGGCCAAACCCCGCTCAGCTATCAATGGCGCCACAACGGCACCAACATTCCGGGTGCAAACTCAAGCAGCTACACGAAGACGAATGTTCAAGCAGCTGACTCAGGGAATTTTGACGTCATTGTGAGCAACACGGGCGGTGCGACGGTCAGCAGCACGGCGGTGCTTACCGTCATCACTTCTGGCTCGCTGGCAAACGGCAGTTTCGAATCTGGCGGGGCTGGATGGATGGAGTCAGGAAACGAAGTAATCGTGGCCGATTCGGGATTTCCAACCACCGACGGGGTGCGGGTGTCCGTCTTCAATGGCGGTCAAACGACGCCAAACGGAGTTTTGCGCCAAAGGTTCACCACCACTCCTGGCCAGACATATTTACTGCAATTGGATATGGGGGTCATAGCTCACAACCAGGATTCGCAGTCACTCAATGTGACTGTGCAGGG
>JBQCEJ010000032.1:0-2900 GCA_051960355.1 Verrucomicrobiota bacterium
GATGCCGCACAGTCGCGGCAACAAGTTGCGAAAGCAGCCGTCGCCGAGGCCAGAGCCATGATGAATTATCTGGAGGTGCTTGCGCCGTTCGACGCAGTCGTGACCCGAAAATGGGCGGACGTCGGCGATCTCGCTGCGCCAGGCAAGCCGTTGGTGGACGTAGAAGATCCGGCTGTGTTGCAACTGGAAGCCAATGTGCCGGAAGCCAGCGCTTCTCAGATTCACCGCGACGCGCGGCTGGCGGTGCGCATCGATGGGACAGGCCGTGAGCTTTCAGGTGTAGTGAGTGAAATTGCGCCCGTCGCGGATTCCGTCAGCCGCACGTTGCGCGTGACGCTCGATTTGCCTGCGGCTGACAATTTGATGCCTGGCCAGTTTGCGCGCCTGATGGTCCCGATTGGCCAGGCGGATTCACTTCGTGTTCCAGCCGCCGCTTTGCTCCAGCGCGGCCAGCTGGAAATCGTTTTCTCCGTTACGAATCAGCACGCCTGGTTGCATCTGGTGAAAACCGGGAAGCGCGTCGGCGAAGAAGTGGAAATTCTCTCCGGCCTGAACGCGGGCGACAGCGTGGTCGTCAGCGGCGCGGATCCATTGACGGACGGACAGCCGGTGGAGGCGCAATGAACGTCCCAAACGAATCCGGCTCGCGCACTTCATTGCCACATCTCGGTCTGGCCGGGCGCATCGCGCGGGCATTCATCGATTCCAAGCTGACGCCCTTGATTGTGATCACGTCGGTGTTGCTCGGCGCGGCGGCGATTGCGCTGCTGCCGCGGGAAGAAGAGCCGCAGATCAAAGTGCCGATGATCGATGTGCTCGTTTCCGTGCCCGGCTTCACCTCCAAGGAAGTGGAGGAACGCGCGACGCGGCCGATGGAAAAATTGCTCTGGGAAATTCCCGGCGTCGAATATATCTACTCGACTTCGCGACCGGGCGAGAGCCTGGCGATTGTGCGATTCAAGGTGGGCGAGGATGTCGAAAAAAGTCTGGTCAAGCTGAACCAGAAATTGCAATCGAACTTCGACCGCATCCCACACGGCGTTTCTTCACCATTGATCAAGCCCAAATCGATCGACGATGTGCCGATTCTCGCCCTGACGTTTCACAGCGCGAACTACGATCATCTCACATTGCGCCGGTTGGTTGCGCAGGTGGATGATGCCGTGAAACAGGTTCCGCTCGTGGCCGAGACGACCCTGATCGGCGGCGCCAAACGACAGTTGCGCGTGCTGCTCGATCCAACCCGCCTGGCTTCGCGAAATTTAAGCGCGGCGGAGATTGTTCCGATGTTGACGCAAGCGAACCGGCAAAGCGTCGCGGGTTGCATTACCGGAAACAATCGCGAGACGCTCGTAGAAACCGGAGGCTTCCTGTCCAACGCGCAGGATGTCGGCAACGTCGTGGTCGGAGTGTTCAGCGGCAAGCCGATCTATCTGCGGGATGTTGCCGAAATCAAAGACGATGCGGAAGAGCCGACGCAGTACGTGTTTTTCGGCAAAGGCAGTAAAGATGCGCGGACGATTGCCGAACAACCGGCGGTGACTTTGAGCATTGCCAAACGACCTGGAGCGAATGCGATTTCGGTGGCGCATCGCGTGTTGAAAAAAATCGACTCGCTCAAGGGACGGACGATTCCGAACGACGTGGAAATCTCGATCACGCGGAATTACGGTGAGACGGCGGCGGAGAAATCCAATGAGCTGTTGTTGCACATGGGCATTGCCGTGGTTGGCGTTTCCCTGCTGATTTTGCTGACGTTGGGCTGGCGCGAGTCGCTCATCGTGGCGATCGCAATTCCGGCGACGCTGGCGCTGACGCTCCTGATTTTCTATCTCCACGGCTACACGCTCAATCGTATTACGCTTTTCGCCCTCATTTTTTCAATCGGCATTCTCGTCGATGACGCGATTGTCGTAGTGGAAAACATCGTCCGGCATTTTCATCTGCCGCAGAACAAAGGGCGCAACTGGTCGGCGATTGCCGTCGAGTCCGTGAATGAAGTCGGCAATCCAACCATTCTGGCAACCTTCGCGGTGATCGCGGCGGTGTTGCCGATGGGTTTTGTGGGCGGCTTGATGGGGCCTTACATGCGGCCCATCCCGGTTGGCTCCGGTGCGGCGATGTTTTTTTCCCTGGCGATTGCTTTCATTGTGACGCCGTGGGCCAGCATTCGGATTCTGCGCTGGGGACGAAAGTATTCAAGGCTCACCGAAGGCGTTGCCCCGATTCCGGCGAGCAGTTCCCATCCGCACTCAGAGCATCCGGAAGATTTCTTTACGCGACTGTATCGGCGCGTGATGAATCCGCTGGTGGGCAGCGCCAAATGGCGATGGGTTTTTCTCGCCAGCATCGTGGGCTTGTTGCTGGGTGCCATGGCGTTGATGGGAATTGGCTGGGTGAAAGTGAAAATGCTTCCGTTCGACAATAAGAGTGAATTTCAAATCATCCTCAACATGCCCGAAGGCAGCGCCCTGGAAAACACGGCGCAATGCGCGCGCGAAATTGGCGCGGTGGTTCGCGTCGAACCGGAAGTGACGGATTATCAGGTTTACGCGGGCGTGGCATCGCCGTTCAACTTCAACGGTCTGGTGCGCCATTACTTTATGCGGCGCGGCGCGAACATTGCCGATGTGCAGGTGAATCTCGTTCAGAAAGGCGAGCGCCGGGCGCAGAGTCACGAAATCGCCAAACGCGTTCGTCCGCGTGTGACGGAAATTGCGGCGAGATACGGCGCGCGCGTGGCTGTGGCCGAAGTGCCACCCGGCCCGCCCGTGTTGCAAACGCTGGTCGCGGAGATCTACGGTCCGGATGAGAAAAGCCGACTTGCCTTGGCGAATAAAGTGATCGGCATTTTCAAGCAAACTCCGGGCGTGGTGGACTCGGATTGGTACATTGAAGCG
>JBQCEJ010000033.1:0-5426 GCA_051960355.1 Verrucomicrobiota bacterium
CACGTTGAAGCGGCCTGAAGGCCGCGCGCCAAGGGCACAAGATTCGAATTCAACTGCATGGTTCCGGCTAAGTGCTATGCCGGTTGCGAGTTTTGCGGCTTACATTGGCAAACCGTCCCGGCACCGCGCAGGTAAACGAAGTCAACCTTCGCTGCTCGCCCCGACTGCTACGGGTTGTTCTTCAAAAACGCGCTCGCCGCGGGACGGTTTGGTCCATGGATTCGGATCAAGCCCGTTGACCAGATGAGCTCCGCGCTCCAACGGTCGAAGCTGTGATCGGAATTCGCGCAGGGCCCGGCGAGCCCTGGCTCTGTTTCTCGCCTTTCGAGCGCGGCAAAAACAGGAACAGTCCACAACCAGCAGAGAAAAAACGATCAGCCCGGCGCAGAAAAGAATGATGATGCTGGGCTGTTGTTGCCACAGAAGTTTCACGAACGAAAAAAAATCTAAATTCATCTTCCATTTTATACACATCCTTTCCGGCCAAAAAAACCCTAAACTTCAGTAATTGAGCACTTTTTTTGCGGAGTGTGATGACGCCGCCGGACGATCAGACGGCATGGAATGGCCGAACAGCTCTCGGTGCAAACGGCGCGCCGAACTGGCCGAGGCTCCACGGAGGCGCGAAATGAAACCCTGCGATCGTGCTTCAAGCTTTCTTGACGAAGCACGCCTTGAGGCCGATGGCAATGCCGTCCATCTTGCAGGAGATTTCGTGATCGCCGTCCACCAGTCGAATGGGCTTTGACTTGGTTCCACCTTTGAGCGCCTGTGAAGAACCCTTCAGTGGCAGGTCCTTGATCAACACAACGCAATCGCCGTCGGCCAGCACATTGCCGTGAGCATCCTTGACGATGCGCGGACCGGCAGGCGCGTCGGGTTCGGGTTCGCGTTCCCACTCGTGACCACAGGTGACGCATTCCCAGCGTTCCGGGTGATCCAAAACTTCGGTCATTTCGCACATCGGACAGGCAGGTTTGCTCATAAAAGAATTATAATAAGACCACTCGGCCAGCGAACTCAACGGCGCACTTTGCCGCTGTTCTAATCGCGTCCGGTGAACCGACGGGCGGATTTCTTGGCGGAGTGACGGGATTTGTCGGCGAGGATGCGTTCCTTGGCGCCTTTGGAGCGCTTGCGCTTTTGACGACGGACTTTCTCGACTCGGCTGCGCTCGGCGGCGGCGCGGGTTTGACGGAGTGTTTGGATTTTGTCGAGGAGCAAAAATCGAGCGCGAATGCGGTTCAGGCCCTGTTGACGGGTATCCTGGCACTTGACCTGAATGCCGGTGGGCCGATGGAGCAGCATGACGCAGGTCGAGGTTTTGTTGACGTTTTGGCCGCCATGACCGCCCGAGCGCACGAAGGTTTCCTCCAAATCGGATTCGCGGACCCCCAACGCGGCCATGCGTTGGTTCAGTTGTGATTCCTTTTCCAGGCTTACCGGAAGTCCGCTCATGCGAGGAGCGTAGTGGGAGCGGTTTGAAACCGCAATGAGGTGAATATTCTTAAAGACGCGGACCTTGTCATCCTATACAATCCCGCCTGAACGTCAGTAACGACGTTTTTGACACTATATGCCTCAACACAAACTTGGCGCGCGTGCGGAATACCGTCAGAAGGAAGGTCAGCGCATCATTGAATCGCCCACACTTGCCATCAAATTTCCCAAGCTCAAGTCGCTCAAGGTCAACCTCGAATATTTCCCCGCCGACGGCGCGGTTCGCAGCAGCCAGATCAAATATGTGGTTAACCTCGACCACGCCAAATCCATTTTTCGATTCGATTGCCTGAACAAGGAATGCATTCGCGGCGATTTCGATCTGACGGAGATTCTGACCAAGGCGATTGCCGCGCGCCAAAAAATCGTGACTGGAGAAATGCGTTGTGGCGGTTGGCGCAACAAGGAGAGTATCAAGGTGACACTCTGCCGGAATATCCTGCGCTATAAGTTCAATCTGGGTTATTGAACCCCAAATAAAAAAAGGGCGCGATACGAATATCGCGCCCCCAACCCTGACCAGCGAACCCAACCCGCGCTGGTCAAATTATGCGACGGTGACTTCCGGGCTCAGGTAAACGTCCTGAATGGCGTTTAACAACCCGATACCTTCTTTGAGCGGCCGTTGGAACGCTTTGTGACCGGAGATCAAACCCATGCCGCCCGCTCGCTTGTTCACGACCGCGGTCATCACCGCCTGTTCGAGATCGCCTTTGCCTTTGGATTCGCCGCCGGAATTGATCAGGCCCGCGCGACCCATGTAGCAGTTGGCCACCTGATAACGGCAGAGATCGATCGGATGATCGCTGCACAAATCCGTGTAAATGCGTTTGTCGAATTTGCCGTAACTGGAGCCGCCCATGTTCAGCGCTTCAAAGCCGCCGTTGTTTTCCGGCAATTTCTGCTTGATGATGTCCGCCTCGATCGTGACTCCCAGATGATTGGCTTGTCCGGTGAGGTCCGCCGCGACGTGAAAATCTTTGCCGTCTTTCTTGAACGCGGTGCTGCGCAGGTAACACCACAAAACCGTGGCCATGCCGAGTTCATGCGCCGCGTGAAAGGCCTGGGCGACTTCCACAATCTGACGGGCGCTTTCCGGCGATCCAAAGTAGATCGTTGCCCCGACCGCAGCGCAACCCATGTCCGCGGCTTCCTTCAATGTGCCGTAAAGAATCTGATCGGCTTTGTTGGGATACGTCAGCAACTCGTTGTGGTTGATCTTCACCATGAACGGAATCTTGTGGGCGTATTTGCGCGCCATGATTCCGAGCACGCCGTAAGTGGAAGCCACGGCGTTGCAACCGCCTTCCAAGGCCAGGCGCACGATGTTTTCGGGATCAAAGTAGTCGGGATTCTTGGCGAAGCTCGCGCCGGCGGAATGCTCGATGCCTTGATCCACCGGCAGAATGCTCAGATATCCGGAGCCGGCCAGGCGACCCGAACCGAACAGCCGCTGAAGATTGACCAAAACGCGATTGTTACGGTCGGAGACCGCGAAAATCCGATCGACAAAATCGGGTCCGGGAACGTGCAGACGTTCTTTGGCGATCTTTGGGTTATTGAAGCCGAGCAGGTAATCTGCTTTGTCACCGAGGAGTTGTGCGATCTGTGCCATAAAATTAGTTGTTTAAATCTTTTGCCAGCGGACTCCTGAAGCGGCAGCAGAGCATAACAACCTGACTGCACCGACGTTATGCGGGTTGCTGACTGCACCCTCAGTTCCGGACAACGTAGCACTACAATGAAAGTCTGCACTGCCGATTCTGCTCTTTGCTGATCATAAATTGGCCGCAGCGTCATTCTCTTCGTACGCTCTGGCTGGATGATCAACCGGCAATTGGGCGCAAATACGGTTGAAGTTTTGAAACCAGTTCTTCGGGCAGACGTTTGAGTTTTTCGTTGAGGCCGGTGCAGACGTGGTGCGTTTCGCCTTCCAGAATCAAAGTGTTCGTCTGGTTCAGAATGCGAAAGGCGAAGTTCAGCCGCACGCGATCGATTTGCGTGAGCCAAAGCTCCGTCGTGAGCACGTCGTCGTAGCGCGCGGGCGCCTTGTAGCGAAGGCGGCATTCGATCACAGGAAAAATCGTGTCCTGCTGCTGAAGCTGAAGAAAGGTCGCGCCCAGATGCCGGAAAATTCACCGCGCGCCGACTCCAGAACATCCAGATAGCGGCCATAGTAAATGTGATTGCCGACCGTGCATTCAGCATAGGCGACCCGGTGATCGTGGCGAAAGGAAAGCTCTGACATCGAGAAATTTTACGAGTTTGACGGCGCTGGATCAAAGTTTTAGGTAGCGTTGCCAGTGCTGGGAGCCTGTTCCAAATGATTTGTTGCACCGAAGCGGTTTGGGGTTATTTTGTGATCATGGACTGGCAGCAGT
This sequence comes from Verrucomicrobiota bacterium, assembly GCA_051960355.1. Taxonomy (GTDB): domain Bacteria; phylum Verrucomicrobiota; class Verrucomicrobiia; order Limisphaerales; family DASXHY01; genus DASXHY01. The sequence goes on from JBQCEJ010000033.1 coordinate 3,882, forward strand.
TGGTTTCTTTGACCATCGTCGGGGCGGCGGCTGTGTTGCTGCTGCGGGGCAAGCTTCAACGGCGCAAATTCAGCTTTTCCCGAAACACGCATTGCGGCGGTTGCGCCAGCAGTGGAAACACAACCTCGGCACCTTCGGTAGTCTATCATGTTCGCAAGGGTGAACGGCCTGAAATCGTGGTTAAGATGAGGTAAGCGAACGCTTGACCCGCAAAACGCATAAGATAATTTTTCTTTGGAATGGCCATGTGCAAAGTCAGCTCGTCCGTGCATTTCGTCACTCGTTCCGCCTCCGGGCAAGGCTCGAGCAAGGCGAACTGGGTTCCTAACACCGACATGTACGAAACCGAGAACGGCCTGGTCATCAAAGTCGAACTGGCAGGGATGCGGAGTGATAACCTCGATATCACCGTAGAAGGAAACCGCCTGCGCATCACCGGCAACCGTCCCGACGGATGCCGCTCTCCAAAATCCCGTTTTCTCATGATGGAAATCAGTTACGGCCCGTTTGAAAGCGTTCTCGAACTGCCACCCGGTTCGGGCTACGATCTCAGTCAGGCTAAAGCCGCCTATCTTAACGGCTTCCTGCGGATTGACGTGCCACTCGCGCAATCCCCAAAGAAAAGCACCAAGGTGCCCGTTGCCGAGGGGAATTGATCTTCCGAACCATTTCGGGCGGCGGCATCCAAACAAAAAATGACGCGACGATGACTTCGCCCGACACCGAATTTATCAGTATTCTAGGCGCCGCGGGGAATCCAGAAGCACCCGCCCGAGTTTCGGCGCATTCGTTGCCGGACGTCCTCCCCATCCTGGGCCTTTCAGATATTGTCATTTTCCCGGGGATGGTCGCGCCGTTGCTGGTGGAAACACCGCAGAGCATCAAGTTGATTGACGATGTCGTCGCCGGCGATCGTCTGCTCGGCGTTGCTTTGCAGCGCAAGCCCGAGGCTGAAAATCCCAGTCCGGACGAGATGCACAAGATCGGCTGCGCGGCGCGGCTGTTAAAGATGCTCAAGTTCCCGGACAACACCGTCCGCGTTCTGGTGGAAGGGTTGTGGCGCGTTCAGATTAAGGAATATACGGGCACCACGCCTTACCTGAGCGCCAAGTTCGAGCTTTTGAAAGACGATCTGGAAGACTCCGTGGAATTGACGGCCATGATGCGCAATGCGCAGGGGCAATTTCAGGAGATCATCAAACTTTCCCCCGCCCTTTCCGAGCAGGTGAAGATCGCCGCGCTCAACACCGAAGATCCGGGGCACTTCACCGACCTGATCGCGACCAACCTGAACTTAAGCCTGGAGGAACGGCAGCAACTGCTCGAAACGCCTTCCGTGAAAGAGCGCCTGACGTTTCTCTTGCCGATGCTCAATCGCGAGCACGAAGTGCTGACGCTCAGTTCCAAGATTCAAACCGAGGTCGCCACTTCCATTTCCAAAACGCAGCGCGATTTTTTCCTGCGCGAACAGCTGCGCGCCATTCAACGCGAACTCGGCGAAACCGACGCCAATTCCACCGAGCTGAGCGAATTGCAGGATAAAAT
>JBQCEJ010000034.1:0-4101 GCA_051960355.1 Verrucomicrobiota bacterium
CAGTTACAAGTGGCTGGGGATTGGCAGTGGACAAATCCGGAGTTGAGGGCAGAGTCCTTTGTGAACTCAGAAGCTGCAATATCTTCAACCGGCCCCGAGGTGGAACGCGCGCGTTGGATTCGCGATCAACAACCAGCCGAAGGGCTTTTCGCGGGACTCGACTGGCGCACTTCCACCGCGCCTTTTTCTCTGGGGCCGCAACTCACCAAAGAACTCGATTCGCTCGGGCGCGTGCTGCTGCAATTCTATCGCGCGGTTAATTTGCTCTATCGCAAAAGCGTGGAAGGCAAACAACCGGACTGGGTCGCGCGCTGGCTCGATCAAGGCAAACCGCAAGAATTGATCGAACTGCAGCGATCGGCGGCTTTCAAAAATGACGTTCCGCGAGTGATTCGTCCGGACCTGCTTTTGACCGAGAATGGCTTCAGTGTGACGGAGTTGGATTCCGTTCCGGGCGGCATCGGACTAACCGCCTGGTTGAATCAAACGTATTCCAAATCAGCCGCAAACGACAACCCGACCGAAGTGATCGGTGGAGCCGACGGAATGTTGCGCGGCTTCGAGTCCATCTTTGGCAATGCCCAACGGGTTCGAATTATTGTTTCAGAGGAAGCCGCAACCTACCGTCCCGAAATGGAGTGGCTTGCGCGGCAATTGGGATCGCGGTTCACGGTTCATGATGCGCAGTTCACCGACTTTTCCGAAGGCGACGCTGTCTATCGCTTCTTCGAGTTGTTTGATCTCGCCAACGTGCCCAATTCAAAATCGCTCTTGGACTTGGCCACTGCCAAACACATTCGCCTGACGCCGCCGCCCAAGCCTGTGTTCGAGGAGAAATTGCTCTTCGCGCTGCTGTGGAATCGCAACCTGCGAAGTTTCTGGCGCCAGGAACTGGGGGAGAGCTTTCTCGACCGGCTGCTGCGACTCACACCCTACACCTGGATCGTCGATCCCACACCGCTCCCGCCGCACGCGGCGATTCCGGAACTTGGCCTCACGGACTGGCATCAGCTCAAGACGATGTCGCAGAAGGAACGCGAATTGATTTTGAAGGTGTCCGGCTACTCACCACACGCCTGGGGCGCCCGTGGGGTTTATCTCGGGAGCGATTTGTCGCACGCCGACTGGAGCGCGGCGGTGGACAAGGCGATTTCAGAATTCGACCACTCGCCTTATGTTTTGCAACGGTATCAGCACCCTTCGCTGGTCGAAGCGCGTTGGCTGGATTCCAAAGCTAATCAGATTGTTGCCATGAAAGGCCGCGCGCGCATTTGCCCATACTACTTTGTGGCAGGCGAAGGCGACAGCGCCCGGGCCCAGATCGGCGGTGTCCTGGCAACAATTTGCCCCGCCGATAAAAAAATCATTCACGGCATGACGGAGGCCGTCCTTGCCCCCTGCTCTGCATGAGCCTGCCGGAATACGTTTTTCTCGCGGCCAGCTCGCTGCTCGTCATCATTGATCCGCTGGCAACTGTTCCCGCTTTTTTGGTGATGACGCATGAGAACACTCCCGAGCAGCGCACCCGCACCGCTCGGACTGCCTGTCTCGTCGCGGCCGGAGTGCTGCTGACATTTGCCATTGCCGGCAAATGGATTTTTAAAGCGCTGGGAATCACCATGCCGGCATTTCAAATTGCCGCGAGCATTGTCTTGATGCTGGTGGCGCTGGACATGTTGCGGGCGCAACGCTCCCGCGTAAATGAAACCAGCGAAGAAACTAAAGCGGGCACGGTGAAAGATGATATTGCCGTCACTCCGTTGGGTGTTCCAATGCTGGCCGGGCCGGGCGCCATTTCCACGGCGGTTCTGCTTCAGACTCAAGCGACGAATTTCACGCAAAGCCTGGCATTGTATGGCTGCATTCTCGCGGTTGCGTTTGTGAGTTTTCTCGTCTTACGACTGGCGGCCCATGGCGCGCGCTGGCTTAGCCCGATTGCGATGAACATCACGACGCGCATCATGGGCCTGCTGCTGATCGCGGTTTCCGTCCAGTTTGTTTTGAACGCGCTCAAAGATTTGCACGGACAATTCTTCTGAAGGGAAAATCCTGCAAGTGATGCGTCTTCGGCGCGAAGAGTTCCAGGAAATGAAAAAGGCACGCCCCATCGAGCGTGCCTTGTTTGATTCAGATTTCTCTTACTTCGCAGCGGCTTCGTAATTCTTGGTGACTTCGTTCCAGTTCACCACATTCCAGAATGCTTTCAGGTAATCGGCGCGCTTGTTCTGGTATTTCAGGTAGTACGCATGCTCCCAAACATCCACGCCCAGAATCGGTGTGCCTTCCACGCCCGCCACAGCTTTGCCCATCAGCGGATTGTCCTGATTGGCCGTGGAAACGACTTCCAACTTGCCATTGTTCAAGACGAGCCAGGCCCAACCGCTGCCGAAACGCCCCAACCCCGTCGCTTCCAGCTTGGCCTTGAACTCATCAAAACTGCCGAAAGTCGCCTTAATGGCGTCAGCCAGTTTGCCCGAAGGCGCTCCGCCGGCGTTCGGTCCGAGAATGCGCCAGAAAAAGGTATGATTCCAATGACCGCCGCCGTTGTTGCGCACGGGGCCTTTGATGGCATCGGGCACGGAGGCGATGTCCTTGACCAAGGCATCGATGGACTTGGATTCGAGCGCCGCATTGCCGGCAATCGCTTTGTTGAGGTTGTCCACGTAAGCCTTGTGATGCCGATCGTGGTGAATTTCCATGGTCAATGCGTCGATGTGCGGTTCCAACGCGTTGTTCGGATACGGAAGAGGAGCAAGTTCGTATGCCATAATATTCCTGTTTAAGTTTAATGATCCAACTGCCTTGTTTGGCTATTCGGGTTACCTCCAGAAGCTAGCCAACATGGAATAAGCGCACAAGAGTCAAGTCACCCCATGACGCAAGTAGATAAGAAATTCCACTGTTTCCGATTCGGCTAAACCAGCGGCAGCGGCTCGAACCTGCGGTTCAACACCGGTTCGCTCTTGGTCTTCAACCAGTTCTCCAGCACCGAAGCGTAAACGGAACGGAAGTCGACGGTGTATTTCAAATCGCCCTGGAACAAATCGGACGGCGCCAGGCTGGGATATTTCCCAAGCAAGCCGGCTTTGACTTTGTTTCCAACCACAAACATGGGCGCGGCGGCGCCGTGATCCGTTCCACCGTTGGCGTTTTCAGCCACACGCCGGCCAAATTCGCTGAAGGTCATCAAGAGCACGCGTTCCATGTTGCCCTGCGCCTTCATGTCATCCGTGAACGATTTGACCGACTCGCCTAAATCGCGGAGCAAACGTTCCTGCGATCCATTCTGATTCGTGTGCGTATCGTAGCCGCCTTGTGAAACATAAAAAATCCGCGTGGGCAACCCGCCGCCAATCAGCTTGGCCACGAGCCGCAGTGAATTACCAAGCTGGGTCGAGGGATAAGTCGCCTTGTTTTCCGTGCGACTGCTGATGGCGCGAATCTGATCTGAACTGACCTGAGCGTCCAGCGCGGTGCGTTCGAGAAAGTCGAGCGGCGAACCTTTGGGACGAAGCCCGGGACCGTTGATCGCGGAAATACTTCCGCCCGAATTGCCCGAATCGTCCTGCTCATTCAGTTCGCGAAACGATTGTTCCATCTTGTCCGCTTCGCCTTTCATCGGCTTTTCCGAGCTGATGAACCGATAGTTCTGCGGGTTGTCCAGGCTGACGCCTTTGGGGTTATGGGCTGAAAACGCTTGAGGCATCTGGCGTCCGATGTTGACCGCCACCGTGGGATCACAACCGTTGCACGCGTTGTCAAAATAGCGCCCGAGCCAGCCGTATTTTTCAAACCGGTTTGAATCGCTCGCCGTCTGCCAGATTTCAGTGGAACGGAAATGCGAGCGATTGGGATTGGGATAGCCGACGCCTTGGACGACCGAGAGTTGCCCGGCATCGTATAAGCCTTTGAACCCGGACAAAGCCGGATGCAAGCCGACGTCGTCATTGAGTTTCAAAACCTGATCTGCGGCAATGCCGATGCGCGGGCGGGCTTTGCGGTAGAAATCGTTGCCGAATGGAATCACAGTGTTCAGGCCGTCATTGCCGCCGGCCATTTGCAGGACGATCAGAATGGTCGAATCTTTGCCGGTGACAATCT
>JBQCEJ010000035.1:0-6272 GCA_051960355.1 Verrucomicrobiota bacterium
GTCGCTTTTTCATCCGCCGGGTCCGGAGTGCGGGCAGAGCGGGCGGGTGTCAGTTGTGGGTGGATGGTTTCATTGCGCAAGCGGATGGACTTGTCAGGGACTGCCATTGCTGCGAGGGGAAGCAGCAACAGCACCAAAGCGATCCATCCGGCCCGCCGCGCGGCTGGCTGAGAAGTCACGATGCCCATCCTAGAGGAACTCGCATTCTGAAACAAGGCTTGCGCATGGTTCAAAACTCAACTCTGCCACGTGCACCACCGCGCGCCTTCACAGCGGCGGAATGCTGGAACCGCTGCGAGTGCCGCTATCGATTCCAGTCCTTGTGGTCGTGTCGCTGCCAGCGCCCATGCCGGTCGTTCCCGTTTCACGAAGCGTGCCTGCATCGCTGCCGATGCCTCCCTGACCTCGAGGCGCGGCGCAGCCCGCCATTACGAAAACAAACGCAGCCAAGATTAAAACAGTTTTCATAGATTCCCTTTTCTGACGTGAGGCTGATGGCCCGGGCCGAAGCACACAAGTGGGACTATGCTCCATGTTTAACCGAGCCGTTGATTCCATAATCGCCACGTGCATCAGGAAATTCTTTTGGCAACGCTTCCATCCAAAGCTAGAATCCACGCGTTGAATTCCAATTCCGCCTAGAATATGAGATCAAGCCGTTTCCGCAGGTCCACCGCCACCACGCCCACTTTTAAAACCCCTGTTGCTGGAGTTGCCTTCCGCGTCTTCGCCCTGCTGTTCTTTTGGATCGCCGTGGCCTCCAGCTTCGCAGCCAGCAGCGTGGTTGATCTTCGCTGCGAAAATCGCGTCAATCCGCTCGGGATTGATGTCCTTGAGCCGCGGTTGAGCTGGACATTGACGGCGAAGGAACGCAACAAAACCCAGACCGCGTATCGCGTTTTGGTGGCCAGCAGCGCGCGAAATCTGAAGGCTGATGAAGGCGATCTTTGGGACAGCGGCAAAATTGCTTCGCAACAATCGCTGGAAGTGCGTTACGACGGAAACCCTCTTTCAGCCAACGCTGAATGCTTTTGGAAAGTGTGTGTCTGGGATGAAAGCGGCAAATCGACCTGGAGCAAACCCGCTTATTGGTCAATGGGCCTGCTCGCCGCGCATGACTGGAAAGCTCTCTGGATCGGACTCGAAGGCGAGGACAAAACCAACTGGCTTTCCGGCACAGATTGGATCTGGTTTCCCGAAGGCGAACCGGCAAAATCCGCGCCGCCGGGCGATCGTTATTTCCGTCGAACGTTCGCCTTGCCCGAAGATCGGCAAGTGCAACGCGCCCGATTGCTCTTCACCGGCGACAACGAATGTCACGCGTTCATCAACGGCCGCGACGCCGGCAGCCGAAACAATTATCACATCGCCCGCGATTCCGATGTCACTTTCCTGCTCCGCCCCGGCAACAACGTGATTGCCCTGCTCGGCAAAAATCGCGGCACGCAACCCAAACCCGCCGGCGTCGCCGCACTCTTGCAAATCGAATTCGATCGCGGCGAACCGATGACGATTGCCACCGACGAGCAATGGCGCAGTCGCGACAAGGAGCAAGGCGATTGGAAAGAACTGACCTACGATGATCGCGCCTGGCGGGCCGCAAAGAAACTGGGACCTGTCGGCATGGATCCCTGGAAAAATGTCCGCGCCCCGGAGGACCGGCGCCTTGCCGCGCGCTGGCTGCGCAAGGATTTTCAGGTCGAGAAAAAAATCTCCCGCGCCACGCTCTACGCTTCCGGCCTGGGCATTTCGGAGCTTTACCTGAACGGCAGCAAAGTCGGCGATCACGTTCTCTCTCCGGCGCTGGCGGAATATCCCAAGCGCGTTTTCTACGTCACGTTCGATGTCACCGACCAGGTGCGGCGCGGCGAAAATGCGATTGGTGCGATTCTGGGCAACGGCCGCTTTTACGCACCACGCAGCCAGGTTCAGGGCGGAACGCAGAGCTACGGCTTTCCCAAACTCCTGCTTCAGCTTCGCATCGAACACACCGACGGTTCGGTTTCTGAAATCGTCAGTGATGGTTCGTGGAAGCTGACGGCGAACGGCCCGATCGTGGCCAACAACGAATACGACGGAGAAGAATTTGACGCGCGCAAAAAGCTGACCGACTGGAGCAAGCCCGGTTTCGATGCGTCGAAGTGGCAACCGGTTGAAGTCGTCCCCGCCCCGCCGGGCCGTCTCGCAGCGCAAACGATCGAACCGATTCGCGTGGCTCAAACACTGAAGCCGGTGGGCATCACCGAACCCAGACCGGGCGTTTTCATTTTTGATTTCGGACAGAACCTCGTCGGCTGGACGCGGCTTCGCGTGTCGGGTCCGGCGAGCACGCGCATCATCTTGCGCCACGCCGAAACGCTCCGGCCCGACGGCACGCTGTATGTGGCCAATCTGCGCAGTGCCCAGGCGACGGACATTTACACGTTGAAAGGTGGCGGACCGGAAATCTGGGAACCGCGCTTCACGTATCACGGCTTCCGCTATGTGGAAGTCACCGGGTTTCCCGGCAAGCCGACAGCGCGTTCGCTGGAAGCCCGCGTGGTTCACGACGATCTGGAATCGGCCGGCACCTTCGAGTGTTCCAATCCGGTGATTAATCGCATTTACAAAAATGTGGTCTGGGGCACGAAAGGCAATTACCGCAGCATCCCGACCGATTGTCCGCAGCGCGATGAACGGCAGGGCTGGCTTGGGGATCGTTCGGAGGAATCCAAAGGCGAAAGCTTCATGTTCAACACGCAGTCGCTTTACGAAAAGTGGTTGCAGGACATCGCCGATGCACAGAAAGAAAGCGGGAGCGTGCCGGATGTGGCACCGGCGTATTGGCCGATCTACAGCGACGACGTCACATGGCCCAGCAGCACAGTCATCATTCCCAATGCGCTCTACCAGCAGTTCGCCGATGCGGCGGTTCTGGAGCAGCATTACGAAAGCGCGGCAAACTGGATCAACTACATGACCACAAATTTCTACGCCAATGGATTGATCTCTCGGGACAAATATGGAGATTGGTGCGTTCCGCCGGAAGATCCGCAGTTGATTCATTCCAAAGATCCCAAGCGTCAGACGGACAAAACGCTGCTGGCCTCAACCTATTTTTACCACGATCTCCGGCTCATGAACGGCTACGCCGATCGGCTCGGAAAAACCAATGAGGCGGAACGCTTCGACAAGCTGGCCGACCAGATGAAAACGGCTTTCAATGACAAATTCCTGAAGCGCGATTTGATTCAGTACGACAACGGCAGCCAGACGTCGTTCGTTCTGCCGCTGGCATTCGGGCTCGTGCCGGAAGAACTGCGCGGACGCCTCTTCGACCATCTCGTCCAAAAAATCGTAAACGATTCCAAAGGCCACATTGGCACCGGCTTGATCGGCGGCCAATACCTCATGCGCGTGCTGACCGACAACGGCCGTCCTGACGTGGCGTACCGGATTGCCTCGCAAAAGGATTACCCGAGCTGGGGCTACATGGCGGAGCAAGGCGCCACGACGATTTGGGAATTGTGGAATGGCAACACCGCGGATCCCGCCATGAACTCCGGCAATCATGTCATGCTCGTGGGCGATCTGGTGATCTGGCTTTATGAAAATCTGGCCGGCATCAAAACCGATCCGGAGCAACCTGGCTTCAAGCACATTCTCATGCGGCCGGAACCGGTCGGCAATTTGCAGTTCGTCAAAGCCAGCCACCGCTCACCCTATGGACTCATTACCAGCGAATGGCATCGCAACGACGTGCTCTTCGATTGGAAGGTTGAAGTGCCACCGAATACCTCTGCCACCGTTTACATTCCCGCCAAAGGACTGGCCACGGTCACCGAAAGCGGCAGGTCGATCGGAAATTTTCTTCCCACAGGCGCAGTGATGAAAGACGGCCGGGCGGTGTTGCACATCGGCAGCGGCAAGTATCATTTCATCAGCCGATAAGAGGCAAGGGAGCACGGCATTGATGCGCCTGAAGTTCGCGCTCTGAAAACGCCCCAGAAAGCCACTTTGCGTCCGTCGCGCCCCTTGCATGAGATTTCGCCGTCCGCATGAAATGCGCGATGGCTCTTGCCGGGCTGCGGTGTCGAAGTAAACTGGACGAGTGGAAATTTCCGAAAGCATTCAATGTCCGTTCTGCGGCCAGGAATCCAACGTCACGGTGGACACCGCCCAATCTTCGCAGCGCTTCACCAGCGATTGCGAAGTCTGCTGCCGCCCGTTTGAAGTCACCGTCGAGTGCGAGTCAGGAGAAATTCTGAGCTTGGACGTCGCTCCCGGTTGAGGCAACTTGCCGCCATGCATAATTTCGCCAACACGATCCTTTGGGTTTACATCGTCCTGCTGGTGGTCGGCGGGCTGATCGGTTTTCTCAAAGCCAAAAGCCAGATGTCGCTGATCATGTCGGTCGCCTTTGCCGCGGCTCTGAGTCTCTGTGCGCTTGGCATTATTTTCCAACCCTACGTCGCCGACATTCTGCTCGCCCTGTTGCTGGTCGTCTTTGCCATGCGGCTCGCCAAGACCAAGAAATTCATGCCCGCCGGCATGATGTTGATCGTCACTCTGGCCGCGCTGGTGTTACGTCACATTCGTTTCTAAGCGACTGATTCCCCGCTGCGCCGTGCCTGAGACTTCCCTTCCCATCTGGGAAATTCATTCGCAGATCATCGAGACTTTGCGAACGGGCAATCGCCTCGTGCTGGTCGCCCCCACCGGCTCCGGCAAGACCACGCAGGTGCCGCAAATGCTGCTCGATGCCGGCATTGCCGGTGATAAAAAAATCGTCGTCCTTCAACCACGCCGGGTCGCCGCCCGCACAGTCGCCACTCGCGTCGCCTGGGAACGCCGCTGCAAGCTGGGCGCGGAAGTCGGTTATCAGATTCGCTTTGAAGATCAGACCAGCCTCGGCACGCGCATCAGTTACATGACGGAAGGCATTCTCCTGCGCTGGTTGCAGGACAATCGTGCCCTGGCCGACGTTGGCGCCAGTCTGTTCGACGAATTTCACGAACGCAATTTGCTCAGCGATGTCGCGCTCGCGCTGGTGAAACATCTACAACGCACCGAGCGTCCGGATTTGAAAATCGTGGTGATGTCCGCCACGCTCGACGCGGAACCGGTCGCCGAGTATCTCAGCGAAACCCACGCTTGCCCCATCCTCATTTCCGAAGGCCAAAGTTTTCCGGTCGAAGTTCGCTACGCCACGCATCACGACGAACGCTCGATCACTGAACAGGCGGCCGATGCCGTGGAACGCATTGTCAATTCCGGCGAAGCGGGCGACGTGCTGGTGTTTATGCCGGGCATGGGTGAAATCAACGGCACGATCAGCGCCCTGCATGCAATCCGCGCCAAGGAACGACTGGCGTTGATTCCGCTTCACGGCGATTTGCCGCCGGATCAGCAGGATCTCGCGTTCACTCCCAATCCACTGCGCAAAGTGGTCGTCTCCACCAATGTGGCCGAAACGTCCGTCACCATTGATGGCGTTCGGCACGTCGTCGATGGCGGATTGGCGCGCGTCGCGCGTTATGACGCCGAGCGCGGCATTGGCACTTTGTTTTTGGAACCGATCAGCCGCGCTTCGGCCGATCAACGCAAAGGCCGCGCGGGTCGAACTGCGCCGGGAACCTGCCATCGACTCTGGACGGAAAGCGCTCATCTGAATCGGCCGGAACGGAACACCCCGGAAATTCAACGGAGCGATTTGGCGGAAGTCGTCTTGCTGCTGCACTCGCTCGGAATCAATCGCGCCGCCGAATTTGACTGGCTCGACAAGCCCGATCCGCAGGCAGTTGAGCGGGCGGAAAAATTGTTGCACACACTCGGTGCGTTGCGAACTTCCCGGGCTGGAGCTCTCCCGGAAGCCGGGAATGCGAGAGCGAACGCCTCCGATCTCACTCCAATTGGCCGGCAGATGTTGCATTTGCCGATGCATCCGCGCTACTCACGCATGCTGGTGGAGGCCGCCAAATACGATTGCGTTCCAGCCGCCGCGCTTTGTGCGGCGCTGGTGAGCGGCCGCGATCTGTTGATGCGTTTGGGTCGCGAAGACAAACACGTCAAGGAAGCCCGCGAATTATTTGAAGCCAGCCAGGAATCGGATTTTCGCACGTTGATGCTCGCCTTCGAGTTTGCCAGGAAGAACGGTTTCAACCTGGAAACCTGCCGCCGCTATGGAATTCACGCGCAGACCGCGCGTCAGGTGGACCAGACGTGTGAACAGATTCTTCAAGTCGCCGAGCGGCAAGGTTTGGTCCGACCAAAAACCGGAACCGCCAATTCCA
>JBQCEJ010000036.1:0-3901 GCA_051960355.1 Verrucomicrobiota bacterium
CGCCCCACGGGCCGCGCAGTTCCCGGGAATCGACGGGATAATGCCGGGGCGTGTGTTGAATGGTGATCCAATGACTCGTGGTGAAAGCGTCGATCGCCCAACGTCCATTGAAACGGCCGCTGCCGGAATTTTTCTCGCCGCCAAACGGATTGAACGGCAGGTCATTGACGGGTTGATCGTTAATGTGCGTCATGCCCGCATCCACCTGTTGCGCAAATTGCAGTCCGCGCTCGATGTCCATCGTGAACACCGCGCTGGACAATCCATAAGGCGTATCGTTCGCAATGCGCAGCGCCTCGGCCTCGCCGCGTGCGCGGATAATCGGCGCAATCGGGCCGAACAATTCCTCCCGCGCAATCGGGTATTCATTCAACACCTCGGCAAAAACATGCGGCGGCAATACCAGCCGGTGCGGCTCGCCACCCACCACTTGCCGCGCGCCGGACGCCCGGGCCTCATGAATCCGCATTTGCAAACGGTCAAACTGATTTTGATTGATGATCGGACCGATCACAGTGTCCGGCTGGTCGGGATCACCGATTTTCAGATTGCGCACGCGTTCGGCAAAACCTTCCACAAACTCGTCGTAAATCGAATCATCGACGATGAACCGGTTGGTGATGATGCAAATCTGACCTTGATGGAGGAACTTGCCGAAAATCGCGGCATCGAGCGCGTTTTCCAGGTTCGCGTCATCAAGGACCACAAAGGGCGAATTGCCGCCCAGCTCCAGATCCACCCTTTTCATAATCGGAGCCTCGGCAGCAATCCGCCCAATGTGTCTGCCCACCGGCGTGGATCCCGTGAACGAGATCACGCGCGGAATGGGATGCGTTACGAACGCGTCGCCAATGTCTTTTCCCGCTCCCACGATCACGCTGAGCACGCCGGAAGGGAGACCCGCTTCTTCCATGATTTTCGCGGGCAAAAGGCCGCCGGTCACCGGAGTGTCACTCGCGGGTTCGATCACCACCGCATTGCCCACGGCCAGCGCGGGAAAAACGGAACGGGCCGTCAACTGCAACGGCGAAGCCCAGGGGCTGATCACGCCCACCACGCCCACGGCACGACGGTAAACGCGACTCTCTTTTCCCAATGCGTCGGCGGGCAAGATTCGGCCTTCAACGAAATAGGGCAAGCTCGCCGCCTCGAGCACAATCGAATGAACCGCTTCCCATTCCAGAGTTGCCTTGATGCGCGTGCTGCCCGATTCGCGGATCAGCCACGAGACCATTTCCTCCCGGCGCACTTCCATCACGCTCGCCGCGCGTCGCATGATTTCTGCCCGCTGCCCTGGCAATGTTGCCGCCCACGCTTTCTGTTCATAAGCAGCGGCGGTGTAGGCTTCCTCGAGGTCCTCGCCGCTGGCGTGCGGAATTTCCACCAACGTTTCGCCGGTGTTAGGATTGATGTCGTGATTCACGCCGTAACCGCGTCCGGTCCGCCACTCGCCTGCGATCAATATGTGATCGAAATCTGAGTAAGTCTCGGGAATGAGGACTTCTTTGAGACTGGCGGCGGCGGCGATCATAAACACATCCGTGTCATCGCGATTTCAAACACCGGCGCGCACAAGATCATCGAACTTGCGTGACGTGCTCCGCATTCTCCCGGCAGGTTGACCTTCGGTCTGGGCAATTTCGCCAGTTTCCATCAGTTGTTTGAAGCGGCCCAACTCCACGGCAATTTGTTTTTGCGGTGATTCACCCAGCAGCTTGGCAATGGTCGCGCCCATGGTGCCGGCGGGCGGACTGTATCTCAGTTCGACTTTGATAACCGTTCCGCGGCCGCCGGTGGCCGGCTCGAAACGCACCGAGCCGCCGTGGTCCACATCCGCGCCTTCGCACGAACGCCAGGCGATCAACTGATTCGGGCGTTCATTTACAATTTCCGCGTCCCACTCCACGTTTTTCCCCGCCGGCCCTTTGACCACCCAATGCGAGCGTTGGTCGGTTTTGATTTCGACCGATTTCAGGTGAGTCATGAAGCGCGGCAGGTTCTCGAAATTGCGCCAGAAGCGAAACAACTCCTCGGGTGAGCGATCGACTGTAATTGTGCGCGTGACGTGAATCGCGTGGAGATTGACGCCGGATCTTCCGCTTAACGACTGGCTGCATTTCCAATCCAATGCTGTCACTCCGGCCACCACTGCACCGACCACGGCGACTCGCCCGGGGCTGGATTTCTTCGAGGAGAGCGTGGATCCCAATAGAACCAGATCGATCAGGTCACCGGCCACGCGGCTCCAGAGCCAGTTGGAAGCATTCGGCTGCGTAAGGATTCCAACTCCGCTGGCCAGTTCGCGCAGGCCAATCAACCGAATCAATCCCGGATGTTCGCCGACTCCGGCTGTGCGGCCGAGGCGACGCGGCGCGAGCAGTCCTGCCAGTCCAAGACCGATACTGAACCAGCCCAACCCGCGTGCGAGGCTTTCCTCACGCGTTCCCGCCACATATCCGTTAGTTCTTTTGTATGCCATAAAATCTGTTCCTCAGTTAGAGATGAGTTGTGCTTTGCTTTGATTCTGCCAGATGTGCCAGTTCCCGTGCGGTCGCTCAGTGATCTCAGGAAAGCGTCCGTTGTGTAGAGACACTAAAGCGGCGTTCGAGCGGCTTACAGGAAGGTGATGAACCCGAAAAGGGTGGCGACAACTCGGCAGGAACGGCTCGGCAATGGAACCCAGATTGGTGAGAACCTGAAATTTGAAACGGGGAAGATTAACGAGCCATTCCCAAGTCGTTCAACTGCCCGGCTTGCTACTGACGGCGATGGCTTCCGAGAAGAGGTTCAAGACTTCGGCTCGCACGACGGTGCCGATCAGGCGGTTTTCCTTGAGCGTGTTAACCACGGGAACGTTCCGCTGTTCGCTCGAAAGAATGACAGGAAGGATGTCGAGCAGACGTTGATTGGGCGTAACGCAGGGCGGCGCGGGACGCATCACGTCGTAAGCGATCACCGCCTTCAGCTCCACGCCGGCATTCAGGTATTCTTTGAGATCCTGAAGCGCAACGACTCCCATGAGCGCGCCTTTGGCATCCACGACCGGAAGGAAATTATTTGAGCTGTGCAGAAAGCGATCGGCAATTTCGCTGAGCGTTTCGATTTCGCGCAGCGGCGGCACCGGCGCGTGCATGATGTCGCCGACCGTTCTTTCCGTAGCGGCGCCGGGATCGGTGGATTCCTGTCGCACCGTCAGCCCTTTGCGGCGCAGCGGCTCGGTGTAAACCGACTCCGAGACAAAGCGGCGCGCGACGAGAATGGCCACCACACATCCCAGCATCAGCGGCGGCATCAAGGAATAATCGAGAGAAATTTCGAAGATCATGATGATCGCCAGCATCGGAGAACGGGTGGTCGCCGCCAGCATGCTGCCCATTCCCACGAGGGCAAACGCCGCCACCGGCAATTCGCGTCCACCGCCCAATTGATGCAAGCCGATGCCAAAGGTCGCCCCGAGGCTGGCGCCCAGAAAGAGCGTCGGCGTAAACACACCACCCCCCGCGCCTGACCCCACTGTAGCCAGCGTCGCGAGCAGTTTGGCAAAGAGCAAACCCGCCAGCGCGAGCAGCAGATATTTATCCTGGGTCAACGGCTCGGGAAGCAACTGGCTGGTGTCCTGGAGAATCTGATTCGTCACCACGTAACCATTTCCCCAAACCTTCGGAAACCAGAGCGCGATCAGCCCCACCAAGCCTCCGCCGATGGTCATGCGGACGTATATCGGCGCTTTGATTTTTTTGAAAAGCTCTTCGCTGCGCCGGAGCAACAACAGGAACGCCGCCCCCAGCGCACCCGCCAGCACGCCGAGCAACAAAAACCAGGGCAATTGCAAAACACTGGTGAAGTCAAACGGCGGAACCGTGTAGGACGGTTTGATCCCGAAAAAACTGCGCGAAACCAT
>JBQCEJ010000037.1:0-2875 GCA_051960355.1 Verrucomicrobiota bacterium
CGGTGGCGTGATGATCGACGATCAGCCAGTTGGCCTTGTCGAGGCGCGCTTCAAAGGCGAGATCCGTGATCCAGCCGGAGGTTTCGCGCAGTTCCCGTTGTTTCCAGAAATTGTAGTGATAGGCCTCCAGCCGGACATCGGTGCCGAAGAGTTTGCGGGCGAGTCTTTGCAGCAGCACGCCGGCTACTAGACCATCCAGGTCGCTTTCATGAGTGATGATGACGTCGGGTCTGGGCAACGGAAATGTCATTAGATAAAATTTAATGGAATCGTCGAAAGCTGGCCAGCAGGGATTTGTCAGGCGGGAAATTCGCGTTTGGTTTTTAAGTTGTAGAGGAAGCGGCGTTCGGTAAAAAATCGCGGATGCGAGTATTGCCTCAGGAGTTGGCTGGCTGGTTGCGGGCTTTTTCAAAGGCGGTGCGCGATCGGGATTTCGACGCGGGAAAAAGCATCTTCGATGCTGGTGTGGTTTCATTTGGAACCGTTTGCTTTCGGGCGGATACATTGGAGGAACTGGAGGCGATCCAATGGCGATTCGTCTGGCCGAACACGCGCGATTTTGAGTTCGATTATTCGGACGCGGTCAGCGTGACGGAATCGGATCAGGCAGTGATTGCTGCGGGCTGGAGTTCGACTGGATTCCGAGCCGACGGTTCGCCGTTTCCCCGTAGAGGCCGGGCCACGCTGGTCTTGCGACGCGAGTTGTCTGGATGGAGAGCAGTGCATACTCATTTCTCCCTTTCGCCCGTTTCGCAGCCATGATTCATTTTTTTGCGCGAGGTTCCAGCACGCTTGATCGCTTCATCGAAACCTGGGCCAGCGAACTCAAACCACATGCGTGCAGCGGCTCCTACCATCGGCTTCTATTCACGCGCTCCTTCGCGAGAGGCGCCTACATTTTCGCGGATTTTGAGCGGCTGCATCCGTGGATGTTCGCCCAGGTTAAACGCCAGGCGCTCAGGCTGAAAAGCCGCGGATGCAAAGTCCTGAATGATCCGCACCGATACGTCAGCCGGTTTCAATTTCTGCGGAACTTGAGCGAGCGCGGGATCAACGATTTTGGGGTTTATCGACTGGATGAGTTGAATGCGCCATTGCGCTTCCCGGTCTTTTTGCGCAATGCAGCCGATCATCGCGGCGCCATGTCCGGCTTGCTGCGCAGCCGGGAAGAACTGGGCTCGCTGATAGGCTCTATATCTTTTCGCAACCGCCTGCGGAAACGAGACCTGATGGTCATCGAATACAGCAGCAGCGCAGGTTTGGACGGGATTTTTCGAAAGTACTCGGCGATGAAAATCGGTGATGCATTGATTCCGCGGCACGTTCTGTTCAGTCACGATTGGGTGACCAAAAAGCCGGATCTCGTTTCGGAGGCAACAGCTCGGGAGGAATCTGAATTTCTGGAAACTTTCCCGCATCGCGCGCAGGTGTTCGAGGCTTTTCGTATCGCGGGAATTGATTACGGCCGGATTGATTACGGAGTAAAAAATGGTCAAATCCGCGTTTGGGAAATCAATACCAATCCCGTCGTCGTTCCGGATCGCGCGAATGTGAATCCGCTGCGCCTGCCCGGTCAGATGGCGTCCGCCCGCGCGATTGCCGACGCTTTGCTGAGTCTGGCGCGAACAACTGCGGGCTAAATTATTCTTCTACCGGAACGACGTTTGTTCCACACTCGCGCCACTATTATGAACTTATTTGATTTGTCGGGTGAAGTGGCAGTGGTGATCGGGGCGACCGGCGCTTTGGGCGGAGCGATTGCCGAAGGTCTAGGTGAAGCCGGCGCAAAGATCGCCGTGATCGGACGCAATGAGGAACGCGGATTGGCTCGCGTCAAAGCCATCGAAGCCAAGGGCGGCACAGCGGCTTTCTTTTGCGCCGATGCGGTTCAGCGCGAAAGCCTGAATGCCGCGCACCTCGCGATCGAGAAAATGTTCGGCGCGCCAACCGTTCTGGTGAATGCCGCGGGGGGCAATGATCCTAAAGTGACCGTCACAGCTGAAAATCCCTTCGAAAAAATTCCACTCGAAGCCTGGCACGCGAACTTCGATTTGAATCTGGTCGGCGGCGTGTTTTTGCCGTGCCAGGAATTTGGACCAGCGATGGTTGCCCGCGGGAAGGGGAGCATCATCAACATCGCAAGCGTGTCAGCGCATCTGCCGCTTTCGCGCGTGGTCAGTTATTCTGCCGCCAAAGCCGCGGTGCTGAATCTCTCCCTGTTTCTCGCCCGCGAGTGGGCGCCGAAAGGTGTGCGCATCAACACCATCACGCCCGGCTTCTTCCCGGCGGAACAGAATCGCAAGCTGCTCTTCAATGATGACGGCACGCCGACCGCGCGGACGAAATCGATCTGGGGTCACACGCCGATGAACCGTTTTGGGGAATCGCGCGAGCTGATTGGCGCGGCGGTTTTCCTGGCCAGCGCCAAGGCGAGCAGCTTTGTGACGGGAACCGACATTCGCGTGGACGGCGGTTACCTGAGCCAAACGATCTGATGTGAACCGCAGTTGTTGCATCATCCCAACCGTGCCCTGATTCCGATTTGCTATGAACACTCTCTCGAAATCCGCTTTTCCCGGCAAACTTTCCCAAGCCGAGGTCGTCGAAATCGTGAGCCAGGCTTTGCCGGCGACGAACTATTCTGGCCGGAAAGTTTTGCTCGTTGTTCCCGACCATACGCGGACCGCACCCGTCGGTTTGCTGTTCAAAACGATCTTCGATCAAATCGGTCAGACTGCCCAAGCGCTGGACGTCATCGTGGCGCTGGGAACGCATCCGGCCATGAGCGAAGCGGCCATTTGCGAGCGGTTGGAAATTTCCGTGGAGGAACATCGCGGGCGTTACAGCAAGGTGCGGTTCTTCAATCACGAATGGG
>JBQCEJ010000038.1:0-9093 GCA_051960355.1 Verrucomicrobiota bacterium
GAGGGTTTTGGTGTAATGGAAAGCGTCGGTCACCAGGCGATCCAGCCGTTCAGTGGCGGCAATGATCCGCTGGTGATATTCGTGGGTGTTGGCGCGAGTGCAGCCCGAGCATTCACCTTCCACCAACTCGGCAAAACTTTGCATCGCGCGCAAGGGAGCTCGCATATCGTGAACCAAGGCATAGGAAATCTGGTGCAGCTCATCGATCGATTCTTTCAATTTGGCGGTGCGTTCCCGTACGAAAGCTTCCAGTTGTTGCGCCTGCAGGCGGAGCAGCTCTTTCGCGTTGGTGCGGGCCGTCACATCCAGAACGAGCGATAGGATGGAAACCAGTTTGCCGTTGGCATCTTGCAGTGAGGAATTGTACCACTCGCAGTGGATGACTGTCCCGTCTTTGCGGTAATTGCGATTAGGCGTGACATTCCGAGGATCGTGGCCCGAGCGAAGTTCTTCCGCGACTTTTTGAATCTGGGAAAGATCCTCCACATGAACCCAGGGAATATCGAACATCCCTCTGCCCAGCACCTCCTCCGCACTCCAGCCAAAGACCCGTTCCGCGGCTGAACTCCAGCGACTGATCCGCAGGTCGGTGTCGAATTCGATCACCGCCAGCGGCGAGTTCTCCACGTGAAATTTCAATTGCTGCAGCAGTTGGCGTAAATGCTCGTCGGTCTGCTTGCGTTCCGTGATGTCTTCGACCGTCCCAATGCTGTAGCAAAGCCGTCCCTGGGCATCTCGAACCGGATGGGCGGCCACCGAAACCCAGCGCACCGCGCCATCTTTGCGGAGATAACGTTTCTCCGAACTGAAGTTGGACTGCTGACCTTTCAGATAAACGCTGTAATCCTCTCCTTCTTTCTTCAGATCCTCGGGATGGGTCAAGTTCAGCACGGATGTGCCGAGCAATTCCTCCTGGCTGTAGCCGGTGATCTCGCAGTATTTGTCGTTCACCCTGAACAGCCGGCCATCCGCGTTGACGCAAGCCATTCCGACCGCAGCGAGATCAAAGGCGATACGGTGCATGTCCTCATTGGCGTGCAACGCTCCTTGCAGGGCTTGGCGCTGGGTGGTCTCCTGCAGCAGTAACGCTTCGCTTTGGCGGAACTTCCGCTCGGATTCATCTAAACGGTTTTGCGTGCGAGCCAGCTCGGCGAGGACATCTTTGCTGGCGGGATGAATAGGGTCGCTTTTCACAGGAGATAGTTAGCAGTTTTCCACTGCGGCTCTGAGTTCCGCAAACTGTGAGATCACCGTTACCTTGTTCGCAAGCACCTCGCCTTTGGCGGATTTGCGCTTTCGGGCGTCAGTAAACCAGAAGACCGGAGGCTGCCTACCCCTCCCTTGGCGTATTGTTCATCTTATTTTGGCTTTCGTCGGATTTGCCGCCCGGAAACACACCCAAGCCAGAAGATTGCCCATCGCTGTAATCAGCGCGCTTAGCTTTCCAATGGAGGCGGTGACGAAGAGACAGCGACTGTGCCCCGGGAGGGCTCAGTTACGCGGGCCGCTGGTTCAACAGCAGTTCCACGTAAGCCAAATCCTCAGGGCGAGTCACTTTCGGATTGGGCTTGGCGCAGGCAACGAGTTGAACCGGCTGGCCAATCAGATCGCAGGCGGCGGTGTCGTCCGTGACGTGCTGGCCACGCCGGCGAACTTCCGAAAGCGCGTGCCGAATAACCTGAAGCTGAAAGGTTTGTGGGGTTTGCACGGCCCAAAGACGCGAGCGATCCAGCGTGCGTTCCACAAGCTTGCCGTCGCTCGATTCCTTGATGGTGTCGGTGATGGATTGCGCGGCCACGGCAGCTCCGGTAGCGCGAGCGGCGGCGATGGTCTCCTGAATCAAGGCTTCGGCGGTGCAAGGCCGCGCGCCGTCCTGAATGGCGACAATTTCCGTCCGGGCGGAAACCGCCTGAAGACCATTCCAAACCGAGTCCTGCCGTTCCGCTCCGCCGGCGACGAGTCGATACGTTTTTTGCGGTCGCAGTGACTTGGCCAGTTCTTCAAAGGCCGATTGCATTCCGTCTCGCACCACGAGAATGATCTCGTCGATGCACTGGGCCTGATCGAATCGCCGCCAGGTATGAAAGACGACCGGATGGCCGGCAATGTCGAGGAACAGCTTGTCCACGCTGGGTCCCATGCGGGTGCCCTTGCCGGCGGCGACGATGATGGCGGAAACCATGAGGCGAAGCTTAGAGTTCGGAGACTGGGAGTTCAAAGTCCAAATGCTGGATCGGCCGTGAGACTACTGCGAAGGGCGCCAGTCGAGCACTTTTAGCTGAATCGTCCGCTGGCCGTTGAAGTGATTGACCTGTGGTGAAAACGCGAGGTCAAATTGTCCGACTGGCAGGGAACCATTGCCCGCACCCCACCAAACCGCTTCATGCGCGGCGGCGCCATTGGTGACCCACATTTTCACGTGCTGCTTTTCCGAACCGATGCGTTGCAGCGGACGTTTGTGAGTCAAACGCCGGGCGCAGAATTGAAGGTTTGGGTTGCCTTGGCCGGTTGGACGCAATCGATCCAATTCCTGCACGCTCGCAAAACTGATTTCCTCGAGTCCGATTTCCGCGTCCAGTCGGAGCGGTGGTTGGAGATCTTCCGGTTTCAGCGAACGCCGTGCGAGGTCGTTGAGTTGAATGCGAAAGGCGTCGAGATTTGACGAGGCGATGCTCAAGCCGGCCGCCATGGCGTGACCACCATGTCTCAACAGCAGCCCGCTGCATTCGCGCAGCGCCGCAGCCAGATCAAAGCCGGCAATGCTCCGACCCGAACCGCGCCACTCTGTGCCATCGCCGCCCACAATGATGGTGGGCCGGTAGAACTCGTGAAGCACGCGGGAGGCGACAATGCCGACGACACCGACGTGCCAGAGCAATTGGCCTTCGACGATAACGAAATCTTTCTCCGGATTGAACTTCGCGCGAATCGCGCCGATGACTTCCTCCACAATGGTGCGTTCGATCTTCTGCCGTTCGCGGTTGCGCGAATCGAGCTTCTGGGCAATGGGCGTGGCCTCCGCAAGATCGCGAGCCAGCAGCAGATGCAGCGACTCTTCGGCAGTTTCCAATCGGCCCGAGGCAGTCAGGCGCGGCGCCAATTGAAACCCGACTTCATACGTGCCAAGCGGCGATGCAGCTCCGGCAACTTCCTTCAATGCCAGCAGTCCGGGACGCTCGGTTTTGTTCAGCCGTTCCAGTCCGGCGGAAACCAGAATCCGGTTTTCTCCCGTGAGCGGCACCAGGTCGGCGATGGTGCCCAAGGCGACCAGATCCAAGAACGGGCGCAAATCGAAATCCACCGCGCCCGGAAGCCCGAGTTCGCGCGCGCGTTTCACCAGCGCGTGCGCCAGTTTGAAAGCCAGTCCGGCGGAACAGAGTTCGGTGAAGGACGGCCCGATCAAGGACGTGCCAGTTTGCAGATTGAGCTGCGGATTCACCAGCGCCACAGCCTCCGGCGCGGGATTTGAAACCTGGTGATGATCGAGGATCAAGGTTTCCACGCCGCGCTCCTTCAACCATTTGACGCTTTGAACCGCAGTCGAACCACAGTCCACGGCGAGCAGCAGGGTGACGGGAAATTTTTTCAGGCAATTTTCCACGCCGTCCTGGCTTAGCCCGTAGCCTTCATCCATGCGATGAGGCAGGTAGTAATGCGCGGTCCAGCCGAGCTTCTGCAAAAGTTCGAGCAGGAGCGCGGTCGAGGTGACACCGTCCACGTCATAGTCGCCAAAGATGACCAACGCCTCATTTCGCTCGCGTGCGGCGAGGAGTCGTTCGACGGCGGCGGACATGTTGGGCAGCAGAAACGGATCTGCCAGGTGCCGGAGGCGGGGCTCCAGGAAACCGCTGATGCGCTCGCATTCACTGAGGCCGCGGTTGACGAGACTTTGGGCGAGCAGCGCCGAGATGTTCAGTTCGCGGGCGAGTTGACTGGTCAGGAGGGGTTGCGAGGGAGCGATCGACCAGCGAAATTTCATGTCAGTGCAGATCGATATCAAGCGGGCGATAAAGTCTCAAGCCGGGACCCGTGCAGGTCATTTTTTTCCAGCCGCGGCTTTCTCCCGATTCGCCGCCATGACGGACGCGAGAATGGAAGTCAGGATGATGACCCCCACAACCAACAGCGATGTGCCGGTGGGAATCTCAAATTGATACCAGCGCGGTGAATGATCGTGGGGCGCCAAAAGCATTTTGAGGCCGATAAAGACGAGTACCAGCGACAGGCCGTATTTCAAGTAACGGAAATAGCGGATCGCGCCAGCAAGCACGAAATACAACGAACGCAAACCGAGGATGGCGAACACATTCGAAGTGAAAATAATGAACGGCTTGGTGGTGACGGCGAAGATCGCAGGGATGGAATCAAGCGCGAAAATCAGATCCGTGGTTTCAACCATCACCAAAACCAAGGCCAGGGGCGTGAGCGCCTTTCGCCCGTTCCAAACGGTGGTGAATTTCTGGCCTTCAAGGTGCGGAGCGATGGGATAGAGTTTTCGCGCCAGCCGAATCACTGGGATTTTATCCGGCTCAACCTCAGTTTCCACAAACATCATTTTGATACCGCTGTAGATGATGAACACGGCGAAAACGTAAAGCACCCAGTGCAACAGTGAAATCAGCGCCACGCCGGCACCGATCATCGCACCGCGCATGATGAGCGCACCGAGAATGCCCCAGAATAAAACACGATGCTGATGCTGAGACGGGATTTTGAAATACCCAAAGATCAGGGCGATGACGAAGACGTTGTCCATCGAGAGTGAGAGCTCGATGAGATAGCCCGTGAGGAATTCCAGTGATTCTCCGGGGCTGCGGGTGAACCGCAGACCCAGCGCAAAAAGCATTGCCAGGCAGAACCAAACGCCCGTCCAGATCAAGGCTTCCTTGAACCGGACGACATGGGCGTGGCGATGGAATATCCCGAGGTCCAACGCCAGGAACACCAGAACGCAAGTGATGAAACCAACCCAGATCCAACCGGTGATTTCAACCACTGCCAGCATAAAATCCAAAGACTATTTCTGAGCAGTCGCCGCGGCTTCAACGGACATCTGCGCATTGCCAATGTTCGGACGATGGCCTTTGTGCCACCAGAGCACGATCGCGCTGGCGATGTAAATACTCGAATAGGTGCCGGTGATAATGCCCGCCAGGAAGGTGAAGGCAAAATCATTGATCACGCCGCCACCAAAGATGTAGAGCGAAACCGTCGCCAGAAATACCGTGCCGGAGGTGATGATGGTTCGGCTGAGCGTCTGGTTGATCGCTTTGTTGATCACTTCGCGGAAGGTCCCGCGCACACCGAGTTTCAGGTCTTCACGGATACGGTCAAAGATCACGATGGTATCGTTGATGGAGAAGCCGATGATCGTCAGGACCGCGGCGACGGTCGTGGCATTCAATTCCTTGCCTGATAGGAAGTACAACCCCAAGGTCATGAGAATGTCATGAAGAATCGCGACCACGGCACCAACCGCGAATGAAAATTCATAGCGGAACGCCACGTAAATGAGAATGCCGAACAAGGCTAAAAGCGAAGCCAAAACGGCTGTCTTCTGGATTTCCTGACCAACGGTTGGTCCGACGCGATCGGTGCTCATCACCTTGAATTTGGCTTCGGGAAAGCTGGTGTTCAATTCCTTGGCCACTAGAGTTGTGGTGGGTTCACCTTGGGCTGATTTGCCGTCGGCGAAGGACCGCACGGTTACCCGAAGCGTGTCCATTCCAGACGAAAGATCCCGCTGATAGGCCACCAGCAGGTCGCCGGCGCTGACCTTTCGGGCGGCAGCTCGCACTTTATCCACTTCGACTTTATGCTGTTGATCGAAACTCATGGTCATGGTTTCGCCACCGGAGAATTCAACGCTCAACACGTCATGGCCGCGGCCAAAGATACCGTAACCATTGCCGATCAAAATAATCAGCCAGGAGATCGCGAACGCTGGAACGGCCCAACGCATGAAGTCGACGTTGGCCGATTTGATGATATGGAGCATCGGGATGCGCTTGAGAATGTTCTTGGCGAGCAGCCAGTCGAAGATCAACCGCGTTGCGACCAACGCAGTGAACATGCTGACGGTTACACCGATTGTCAGGGTGACACCAAAGCCTTTGACCGGGCCGGTGCCCATGAAGATCAGAATGACGGACGAAATGAGCGTGGTGAGATTGCTGTCAAAAATGGTCCCGAAAGCCTTGCCATAGCCGGCATTCAGAGCGCCACGAAGCGATTTGCCAAGCGCCAGTTCTTCCCGGATACGCTCGAAAATCAGCACGTTTGCGTCCACCGCCATGCCGATGGTAAGCACGATACCCGCGATGCCGGGCAGCGTGAGAGTCGTTCCGATTGAGCACATCACACCGAGCAGGATGATGATATTGAGCATCAGGGCGACGTTAGCAACCAAGCCGGCGAGAAGGTAGTAAACCAGCATGAACACCGCCACGGCGATTACACCGTAGAGCGCTGCTTTGATGCCGCTGGTGATGGAGTCTTTGCCCAGCGTGGGATCAATCTTCAGTTCATTGATGATATGAACGGGAGCCTGAAGCGGATTTTCCAGGACGTTGGCCAGAGCGAACGCCTCGGGTTCAGAGTAATCACCCTCGATCACACCGCTGCCGCCGGTAATGGCGGACTTGATGTTCGGCGCGGTTTGCAGTTCACCGTCCAGAATGATGGCGAGTTGATGGCCGACGTTGTCGCTGGTGATCTGGCCGAATTTTTCCGCCGCTTTGGATTCCAGAGTGAAAGAGATTTCCGGGCGGCCGAGTTGGTCGCGTGTGACGAGGGCGCTCTTGATGCCGCCCGTCATTTCCGCACGTTTTTTAACGAGATACCGTTCCGGAGGAAGCTTCTGACCTTTTTGATCCGTGCGAGAATGAGTCATCAGTTCATATCCGGGCACAATCGTCGTGCCTTGTTCCAGCAGGGCGCGGCTGTCGGGATGCACCAGTCGGAATTCCAGGAACGCAACTTTCTGAATGGTTTCGCGCGCATTTGCGGTTTGCTCTTCGGAGAGACCCGGCAATTGAATCAAGATCCGATCGTTGCCTTCGGGCTGAATGACCGGTTCGGCCACACCAAATTTATCCACGCGTTTGCGGAGGACTTCGACCGCCTGGGACAAGGCCGTGCCCGCAGTCTGCGCATTCTGCAACTGATTCGTGTCCATCTCCACGAGGAAGGATGTGCCGCCAGCCAGGTCGATGCCGAGTTTGACTTTTCCGGCGGCTTCCCGCTGAAGCCGATTCAGGATGTATGTTGTCGGACGCGCTTCGTTCTTGGCCTCGAAGAAGGGGAAATAGCGGTTGAGGTCGTTCGTGCCGATCGCTTCCTGGAGGTTGGCGTAAGAGAGTTGCGGGCGCGCTTTTTCCAATTCCTGCGCCTGAGTGATGATGGATTTGAAAGTGGCGTCCTGGTTCACGGCCCGAGTGCGGAAGTATTCAACCAGTGGCCGGGCTGTGGGCGGATTAATTTCAAAGATCGCCCAGGCGAGCAGGAACAGGATCAGAACGAGTTTCCAGAAATGGTTTCGGTTCATGGGGATGGAGGCTGTTTAAACGAGCATTGGGTTCGGGAGCGATCAGGATTCGCTGGATTCGCTGGAGCGTTCGAGCACTTCGCCGACGGCGGTTTTGGTGATTTCCATTTTCGTATCGTCGGACTTGATGGTCAGCGACTTCTCTTTTACGGAAACGACGATACCGATAATGCCGCCGGTGGTGACCACCTTGTCGCCGCGCTTGATTGCTTTGATCATTTCAGCCTGTTGCTTGGCTCGCTTTTGCTGCGGGCGAATCAGAACGAAATAGAAAATGGCGCCGAAGACCACAAACGTTCCCACCATTCGCATCAAGTCTCCCTGCGGATTCGAAGAGGTTTGAGTGACTTCTCCCAAAAACACGCTGAGTTTGTGTAAATCCATAATAATTTAGTTCAAATGAGCCGTTAATCTAAGGCTGCGAGAGCGTTTGGCAAGCGTTATGAGCAGACAGAGAACCCATTCCAGCCACCAGCGCTAACGGCAACTGACCCTCGCGGGATCGTTCAAGCTGCTGGCAAGGAAGCCGAATTTTCACCCGCTCGTGCCTGACATCTGCTTTGCAAAACGGCGATTCACGGCCGCGCCGGATTCCGGAAAAACGCGCAAGTGGCTGGACGCGCGCAAAATGACTTGGCTTCATTTCCGGGGCTACTATCCTAGCCACGTTGAACAATTTCAACGTGAAACCGGGATTGAGCAGCCTGCGAACGCGTTTCGTCGGCCTCGTTTTATTATCCATCTCTCCGGCTGTGGCTTTCCTTTTCCTCTACCATCAACTGTGGGCCGGGCTGGCCGTCATCATCCTGGCGCTGGCTGCCGCGTGGTTTGGAAGTGCACGTCTCATTCTGCGGCCGGTTCAAGCCTTGATAGCAGCAACGCAGCAGCTCCGCGATGGCGATCTTACCGTGCGCTCGGGCCTTGCCAAGGAACCGGGTGAGATTGGGCAGCTGGCCGAGTCCTTCGATATCATGGCAGCGTCGCTGGGAGAGTGGGTGGAACAGCGCAAACGTGAGGAACAGCAGGCGCTCAATCGGGCGCTCCAACAAACCGCGGTCGCCGCGCTGGGGCAATTCGCTCTCACCAGCAGTGATTTTGGCGCATTGCTGAGTCAGGCGGCAACGCTGGTGTCGCAAACGTTGGAAGTTCAATTCTGCCGCATTCTGGAATTGCTTCCCGACGGCCAGAAGCTGCTGCTGCGCGCCGGGGTGGGTTGGAATCAGGGCATCGTGGGAATTGCCGTCATCGATGCCGATCCGCGTCTGCAGGCTGGCTTTACCCTGCAAAGCGGCGAGCCGGTGGTGATCACCGATCTTCGCAAGGAAACCCGTTTCAGCAGCGATCCACTCCTGGGCGAACATCGCATTGTCAGCGGCGTCAGCGTGGCGATTGCGGCCCGCGGCCAGACCTTCGGCGTGCTGGCTGTCTATTCCAACCGGCAACGGGAATTCAACAGCGAAGACCTGCAGTTTCTTCTGGCAGTGGCCAACGCATTGGCCGTTTCGGTGGAACAAAGCCGGGCGGAATTCGAACTGAAAAAAATTGCG
>JBQCEJ010000039.1:0-6847 GCA_051960355.1 Verrucomicrobiota bacterium
GATGGATACGAACTTATTGTGGGCTCCAGCCTCGATGCGCAGTTCGGCCCCGTCCTCCTGTTCGGCTCCGGGGGGCAGTTGGTCGAAGTGTTCAAGGATCGCGCGCTCGGCTTGCCGCCCCTGAACGGCACGCTGGCCCGGCGCATGATGGAACGCACGCGGATTTTCACCGCGCTCCAGGGCGTGCGCGGTCGCAAGCCGGCGAACATCCCCGCGCTGGAACAACTGCTCGTGCGCTTCAGCCAGCTGGTGGTCGAACAACAATGGATCGCCGAGATCGACATCAATCCGCTGCTGGTTTCCGCGGAACGCATTTTCGCGCTGGACGGGCGCGTGGTCCTGCACGATGGGAAAACGCCGGAAGATAAATTGCCCCGCGCCGCCATCCGCCCGTATCCGACGCAATACATCTCGCATTGGAAGCTCAAGAGCCGTACGCCGGTGGTGATCCGGCCGATTCGTCCCGAAGACGAACCGCTCATGGTGAAGTTCCACGAGACGCTTTCGGAAGAGAGCGTTTATCACCGGTATTTCAGCGCGTTGAAATTGTCCCAGCGCGTCGCACACGAACGCTTGACCCGGATCTGCTTCAATGAGTACGACCGCGAAATCGCGCTCGTCGCCGAAACCGTCCCGGGCAAAGGCAAGGAACGCGACATCATCGGCGTCGGTCGATTGAGCAAACAACGCGGGCGGAACGAAGCGGAGTTCGCCTTGCTGATCAGTGATAATTACCAGAAACAGGGATTGGGAACCGAACTGCTCAAACGCCTGGTGCAGGTGGCTCGCGAGGAAAAACTCGCGCGCATCACCGCCACCATCCTGCCCGACAATCATCCCATGCAGCACGTGAGCCAAAAGGCTGGTTTCAAACTCATGCGTAGCAGCGACGGCAGTGAACTGGTAGCCGAATATGTCTTGTAAGCTGACAGGCCCCCAACGGCGCGCGGCGATCGGGAAACGATCGATCCGCGCCCGTCAGCATCAGGTCTCCTCCGCGGCCCGGGCGTCAATCTCGGCCGCGGTTTCTGCTTTAGAAATCTTTCTTTTATGAATTCAACTCAAAGTTCCAACCCGAAATCTGAGCCCGCCAAACAACCGGTTTTCAAAACGCTCGACGGTTGCGAGGCCGCCGCCCACGTCGCCTATCGTTTGAACGAAACGATGGCCATCTACCCAATCACGCCCTCGTCGCCCATCGCCGAGTGGTGCGATCAATGGGCGTCGGAAGGAAAAAAGAATCTCTGGGGCACCATTCCCGCCATCGTGGAAATGCAAAGTGAAGGTGGTGCGGTCGGGGCCGTTCATGGCATGCTGCAAACCGGTTCGATGAGCACCACGTTCACGGCCTCGCAAGGGTTGCTCCTGATGATCCCCAACATGTTCAAGATCGCGGGCGAACTGTTGCCGACTGTGTTTCACGTCACGGCGCGAACCGTCGCCACTCACGCACTTTCCATTTTCGGCGATCACAGCGATATCATGGCCGCGCGTTCCACCGGCTGGGGAATGCTGGGTGCCGCGTCGGTGCAGGAGACGATGGACTTCGCCTTGATCTCGCAGGTCGCCTCGTTGCGGTCGCGTCTGCCGTTCGTTCATTTTTTCGACGGCTTCCGCACCTCGCATGAAGTTTCAAAAATCGAGATTCTCGATCAGTCGGTTCTGCGCGCGATGATTGATGACGGTTTGATTGCCGAACATCGTGCCCGCGCTTTGACGCCCGACAAACCGGTGCTGCGCGGGACGGCGCAAAACCCGGATGTGTTTTTCCAGGGACGTGAGGCGGCGAATCCGATTTACGCCGCGTGCCCGGACGTGGTCCAGGCGGCGATGGATGAATTTGCCACTCACACCGGGCGCAAATACCAGCTGTTCGATTACATCGGTTCGCCCAAGGCGGAACGCGTCATTGTGCTGATGGGCTCGGGTTGCGATGCGGTTCATGAGACGATCGATTATTTGAATCAACGCGGAGCAAACCTCGGCGCCGTGAAAGTGCGGTTGTATCGCCCGTTCGATGGCAGGCGTTTCCTGGAAGCGTTGCCGGCGTCGGTGCGCTCCATCGCCGTGCTGGATCGGACCAAGGAACCGGGCGCGACCGGCGAACCGTTGTATCAGGATTGTCTGACCGCCATTCTCGAAGGCATGACCAGCGGTTGGGGAAGATTGGCCGTGTTGCCAAAAGTGGTCAGTGGCCGTTACGGATTGTCCTCCAAGGAATTCACGCCCGCGATGGTCAAGGCGGTGTTCGACAACCTCGCCGCCGAGACGCCCAAAAATCATTTCACCGTCGGCATCAACGACGACGTATCGGGAACGAGTCTGCCCTTTGACCCGGAATTCTCGACCGAGCCGGATAACGTGATTCGCGCCTTGTTCTATGGTTTGGGTGCGGACGGAACGGTGGGCGCGAACAAAAACTCCATCAAGATCATCGGCGAGGAAACGAACAATTACGCGCAGGGTTACTTCGTTTACGACTCCAAGAAATCGGGGTCGATGACCGTATCGCATTTGCGGTTCGGCCCGCAGCCGATTCGGTCGTCGTATTTGATTTCCAGCGCAAACTTCGTCGCCTGTCATCAACTGGGCTTTCTGGACCGTTACGAAATGCTGCGCAGTCTCGCGCCGGGCGGAACATTCCTTTTGAACACACCGCGTTCCAAAGACGAAGTCTGGTCGAAGTTGCCCACACCAGTGCAGGAAGCGTTGCTCGCGAAAAAGGCGAAGTTCTATGTCATCGATGCCAGCAAAGTCGCGCGCGACAGCGGCATGGGCGGCCGTATCAATACCATCATGCAGGTTTGCTTTTTCGCGCTCTCCGGCGTGCTGCCGTCCGAAGAAGCCATCCAGGCCATCAAGGATTCCATCGCCAAAACCTACGGCAAGAAAGGCGCGGAAGTGGTCCAGATGAATCTCAAGGCCGTGGACAACACGCTGGCGCATCTGCATGAAGTGCCCGTCGTCGATCTGAAGGTGAACGGCTCGGGTGCCTTGCTGCCGCCGATCACCACCAACGCGCCTTTCTTCGTCCAAAATGTTCTCGGCAAGATTGCCGCCGGGTTCGGCGATGAACTGCCGGTAAGCGCTTTCCCCAACGACGGCACGTTTCCCACCGGCACGGCGCAATTCGAGAAGCGCAATCTTGCCGCCGAAATTCCCTTCTGGGATGAGACGATCTGCATTCAATGTTTGAAGTGCGTCGCGATTTGTCCGCATGCGACCATTCGCGCCAAGATTGCCGAACCCGCCGCGTTCGAGAACGCTCCCGCGGCGTTCAAGAGCGTCAATTCGCGCGTGCCGGAGTTCAAAGGCTCGAAGTTCACGCTGCAAGTGGCGGCGGAAGATTGCACCGGCTGCGCGCTCTGCGTGGATGTCTGCCCGGCCCGCAACAAAACGGAGACCAAGCTCAAGGCGATCAACATGCGCCCGCAAGCGCCTTTGCGCGATCAGGAACGCGAGAACTGGAATTACTTCCTGCGCCTGCCGGAGATGGATCGCCGCCAGGTCAAGCTGGCCACGCTGCGCCAGCAACAGATTTTACAGCCTTTGTTTGAGTTCTCGGGTGCCTGCGCCGGTTGCGGTGAAACGCCGTATCTCAAAATGCTCACGCAGTTGTTCGGCGACCGCGCCGTGATTGCCAATGCCACCGGCTGCTCCTCGATTTACGGCGGCAATCTGCCGACCACTCCGTACACGAAAAATTCCCAGGGCCGCGGGCCGGCCTGGTGCAATTCGTTGTTCGAAGACAACGCCGAGTTCGGGCTTGGCTTCCGTGTCTCGCTCGACAAGCAGCGGGAATTTGCCGAGGAATTGGTGAAAAAACTGGCGCCGCAGCTCGGCGACGATTTCGCAACCGCGCTGCTGCTGGCCGATCAAAGCGACGAGGCCGGGATTTACGATCAACGCGAACGTGTGACGGCTCTCAAGGCGAAATTGCAGTCGATCGCCGGCCCGGAAGCGAAGTTGCTGGGCACCCTCGCGGATCAACTCGTCAGGAAAAGCGTCTGGATTGTCGGCGGCGACGGCTGGGCTTACGACATCGATTACGGCGGTCTGGATCACGTGCTCGCCAGCGGGCGCGATGTCAATGTGCTTGTGCTCGACACGGAAGTTTATTCCAACACCGGCGCACAGATGAGCAAGTCCACCCCGCGCGGCGCGATCGCCAAATTTGCCGCCGGCGGCAAGCCGCTCGGCAAGAAAGATCTCGGACTGATTGCGATGACTTACGGCCACATTTACGTTGCGAGCGTGGCGATGGGCGCAAAGGACGAACAAACGCTTCGCGCGTTCATCGAGGCGGAATCTTATCCCGGACCTTCGCTCATCATTGCTTACAGCCATTGCATTGCGCACGGCGTTGCCCTCGATGCCGGTGTGGGCGCGCGTCAGCAGAAGCTCGCGGTGGAATCCGGTCAATGGCTGATGTATCGCTACGACCCTCGTCGCACCGAACGCGGCGAGAATCCGCTGCAGGTGGATTCCGCGCCGGCGAAGAAGAAAGTGCAGGAGTATCTGCTTTCGGAAAACCGTTTCAAGATGTTGACCAAGAGTAAGCCGGAGGACTCGAAGCGGTTTTTTGCGCAAGCCCAGACGGACGCCGACCGCCGTTGGAAGTTCTACCAGTTCCTCGCAGGTCGAGACAACCAGCCGCCGGTCAACGGCAGCACGGTCGCTTCGCCCCAAGCCGCAGCCACAGCCGATCAACAACCCTAGTTAGCCAATCAAAGGAATCCTATGGACCTCAACTCCTACTACCTTGGCCTGAAACTCAGAACGCCCCTGATCGTCTCCGCGTCGCCGCTTTCCGAGGACATCGATAATATCAAGCGGATGCAGGATGCGGGCGCCGCGGCGGTGGTGTTGTATTCCTTGTTTGAAGAGCAGTTGCGCGCCGACAATCGGGAAATCCAGCATTCCCTCGAGCAAGGAACGTTCAGTTCCCCGGAGGCATTGACCTATTTCCCCGAACCGGAGCAACTCCACGTCGGCCCGCATGAATATCTGGAGCACATCTCGCGGGCAAAGAAGGCCGTGGACATTCCGATTATCGCGAGTCTCAACGGCTGCTCGATGGGCGGTTGGACGGATTATGCCAAACAGATGCAGCGCGCCGGAGCGGATGCCATTGAGTTGAACATCTATCACATTCCCACCGACCTAAATCTCACGGGAGCGGAAGTGGAGCAAACATACCTGGACATCCTGGCCGCCGTGAAAAAGGAAGTGACGATTCCCGTCGCGGTAAAACTCAGCCCGTTTTTCAGCAACTTCGCCAACATGGCCAAGCGGTTGGATGACGCCGGCGCGAGTGGATTGGTCTTGTTCAACCGTTTTTATCAACCGGACATTGACCTGGAATCTCTGGAAGTGCGGCCGAACGTCTTGCTCAGCACCCCGATGGCGATGCGTCTGCCCTTGCGTTGGGTGGCGATTTTGTTTGAACGCATTCAGGCCGATCTGGCGGCGACCAGTGGCATTCATCGGTCGAGCGACGCATTGAAGATGCTGATGGCGGGCGCGAATGTGACCATGCTCTGCTCGGTCCTGATACGTCATGGAATTCAGCACATCCGCGTGATCGAACGTGAGCTGGTCGATTGGATGGACGAACACGAATACGTTTCCGTCCAGCAACTGCGCGGCAGCCTGAGCCAGAAGAATTCTCCCGATCCAGCCGCATTCGAACGCGCCCAATACATGCGCGCCATTTCAACTTACCCGGCGAAAGCGTGAGCCGGGGAATGTGAGCAGCAGAATCTGTTTTCTGCCGTTCAATTTGCCGGTGTCCCAGACCAAATCAGCGGCCTGTGATCGCATGTCCGCTCGGGCGCCAAACAACCTGTAGAACGCCTTTTAAAAGGGCAGGGCAGCGCCCACACTTTTCATTTAAGGAGCGCGGCTGTGTCGAAGACCAGCCGCAGCACCGGGATTAACACCGAACCGTTGGAACTTCGCGATGCGCTGCGGCTGGTCGAGGACGACACAGCCGCGCTCCGGCTCAAAAGGCCTGTTACGGCGGACCTCGGTGGAGTTGGCGGGTGCGATGGACACGGCGATGGAATCTTTGTGGACGTCGAGGCGGAGGTGATGCACGATTTCGTTCATGGATGTTTGGTTTGATTACTCTGTTATCAACAACCCGACTTCATGCCGGGCGTTTAACCCTGTGGATTGGTCCACTTCGGCGGATAACCCACGCTTACAGCCGCAATCAAACACCTGCTCCGGCTTTCTGTTAAGCCACAAGGCTAGGCTGCGAATCTTCTAACAACCCAATGATTCAATCATCGCCATCATCATGAAACGAGGCACCGCCATCATCCTGCTGTGCGCACTTTGTCGCGCAAGTTACGGTGTCATTCTATTCGGCATAGAAGCCCCGCAAGACGAGGTGCCAGCACGCAATTGGGCGTGTGCTCAGAATGATTCCAAATCGCTCCACGCTGAATATTCGGACATCATCAAGAGCCGCTTATGGCCGCTGAAGTTCAGCGAGATGGAGAAAGTCTTTGGTCCAAAATTGGTGACCGCAACGAATTGGTGGGGATCGGGCACGAATTCAATTTCTGAATGCTCTGGTCCTAGCCTTAGCCATCGTCCCACCGACCGCGTTTTGCCTGTGCTTGCATCCGGAGGGGGGACGAATTGCGGTGGTATGATGATGATGGTCTCAGGTCTGCATACCGGCGACCCGGCGAAAAACAAGAGCCGCACGGACCTTTATGCGATTGGCAACATCGGTTACGTCGAGCTTTACTCTCATCTTGACGGCGAAAAAGTCCAGACCGCTCTGATTTATTTCCGTTCGGATTCTGCGTTCGTTCCGCTTAAATCCACGAAC
>JBQCEJ010000040.1:0-12304 GCA_051960355.1 Verrucomicrobiota bacterium
ATTTGCCCACCTTGGGAAAACTGTCCGCGATTCGGGTGTGGACCGGGCACCGCGCGGCAACGCCTGACAAGCTGCCATTGATCGGCCCCAGCATTGTCAGTGACCGGATTTGGCTGGCCACTGGCCATGAAGGTCTGGGGATCACAACGGCGCCCGGAACGGGAAAACTGCTTGCCGATCTCATGCTCAACCGCACACCGGAAATACCCGCTGCACCCTATGCCCCCGCACGCTTTGCGAACGGAGAGTCGCACCATGACTGAGAGCATTCAACTGCGGGTCAACGGCAAACCTGTGAGTGTTCCTCCGGGCACGATCGTGGCCGCAGCCGTGGCATTGTCAGGTCAAACACTCTCGCGCAGATCCGTGTCCCGACAACCGCGCGGCTTGCTCTGCGGGATGGGCATCTGCATGGAATGCCGCGTGACGATCAACGGGCAGACGCACTCGCGCAGTTGCCAAACGCTTTGCGAACCCGGAATGGAGGTCCACACCGATGAGTGAAGCTGCGTTCCAGTTTGAGATTGTTGTGGTCGGTGCTGGACCGGCCGGCATTGCCGCAGCCTGTGCGGCAGCGGAAAACGGACGACGCGTCGCGCTCGTGGACGACACGCCATGGATCGGCGGCCAAATTTGGCGCGGTCAACAGGCCAAGCCCTCGATTCCACAAGCACAACGCTGGCTCGAACGGCTGCGGCGCAGTTCAGTCACTGTTTTGGATCGCACCAGCGTCGTCGCCTCTCCTCGTGCCGGCGTCCTGCTGGCGGAACATCCGCAGGGCACGCGTGAAATTCACTGGCAAAAGCTGGTGCTGGCAACCGGAGCGCGCGAGCTGTTTCTTCCGTTTCCCGGGTGGACCCTGCCGGGAGTGATCGGCCCCGGAGGATTGCAGGCCCTGGTAAAAAACGGCTGGCCGATTCGTGACAAACGCGTCGTGCTCGCAGGCAGCGGACCGTTGCTGCTGGCCGTGGCCGATGGAATCAAAAAAGCGGGCGCCACAGTCGTTTCCATTTCCGAACAAGCCCGACTTGGGCGCGTACTGGGTTTTGGCGCGCGCTTGATCGCGCATCCGGCAAAGTTGCTCCAGGGCGCCCAAATCAAGCTGCGCCTGTTAGGCATTCCGCATCGTCACGGCGTTTGGCCGGTGCGGGCCGATGGAGACGAGCAAGTCCGATCGGTCACCCTGACCGATGGTCAAAAAACCTGGACGGAAGCCTGCGATGTGCTCGCGTGCGCGTTCGGTCTGGTGCCTAACGTGGAATTGCCGCTCGCGCTGGGCTGTGCGCTGTCGGGCGACTTCGTCCGGGTGGATGCGTTGCAAGTCACGACGACTCCCAACGTTTTTTGCGCGGGCGAACCGACTGGCATTGGCGGAGCTGACTGCGCGTTGGTCGAAGGACAAATTGCAGGCCACGCCGCCGCCGGACAACCAACCAAAGCGGAAGCGCTTTTCAGCCAGCGAGCCTCGTGGCATCAATTTCGCAACGCACTGGACGAGGCGTTTGCCTTGCGGGCCGAAGTGCGCTCACTGGCAGAAGCGGACACGCTGGTCTGCCGTTGTGAAGACGTTACCCTCGGCGCGATGAAGCGGTTCAATGGCTGGCGCGAAGCCAAGTTACAATCGCGCTGCGGAATGGGACCGTGTCAGGGCCGGGTGTGCGGAGCCGCCGCCAAAGTGCTGCTGGGCTGGCGGGTGGACTCGGTGCGACCACCGGTTTTGCCGGCAAAAATCGAGACGTTCCTCTCAAACGGAAAGCGTTGAGACAGATTACGGGTTCAACGCCCGATCCTGTGATGCGCGTTCAGGGCGCGACGGTTGGCACTGAAATCTTCTTGTCCAGAATCCACGCCCAATCCCAATCACCGTTCCACTCGTGTGTCACCTTGCCTGCCGCTTTGGAATAGGTCAGGCCGGCTTTCACGCGCATGGCGGCGCGGAGTCGATCGCCGGCAATCTGGATAACAAAAAAACCTTTTTCCAACTGGCCGTCATTGATGCAGGTCCATTTTTTCGATTCACCCGGAGGCGCCCAATCCCGCACACCGGTGCCCGAGTGTCCGTAGAGATAGAGCGCGATATTGTAAGACTTTGCGGCGCCATAAAGATCCGCCCAGTCCTCCTTGGTCCACCAATCGGTATCGAAACCGCAGTGCGACATCAACACCACCGGACGACCGCTCTGACCCACCTTCTCGGCCAGATCCTTTTTCAGAAAGCTCAGCGCGCCTTGCGGGTCATGCCAGACGGGGGAGTAACGCACGCCTTCGCGCTGCTGGTCGGCGGGGTAAATGTTCAACTGCACAAAATGCACGTCGTCCCAATCCCATGAATAGTGAAGGCCATTTTGTGACACGTTCGAGATGAGCCCCTTTTCGAGCCGGATCTGGTTGCGCTTCTTGAGTTGAGCCTGAAAGCTGAAACCGTTCTTCTCCTTTCCGATCGGCGGCCCGTCGTGATTGCCCCAACCTTCAAACACCGGGTACTTGAGCAAGCCATCGGTACCATCCAGCCCACAATCGGCCACAAAGAAACTGTATTGTTCCTGGCTGATATTGCGCCCGTTGCCGCCGCGATCGCCGTCGTCAATGATGTCGCCGAGCGCCAGCACGCCGCGGGGTTTGGCAATCGTGTTTCCGCCAAGCTTGTCGGGCCAGGAACGCCCGGCAATCCGGTTGATCTCTTCAATCGAGGCCCGATTCAGGTCATTGTGCGATCCACCGGCGTGGTCAGGTTCGCGATAATGCAGGTCGGAAGTGGAAATGAACGTGACATCGCGCAGCGGTGCAGCGGCCGCCAGAGCTTCCATCAAGAGCACTGCGCTTACGAGCGACGAAGCGAAGCGGATGCCGCCTCTAACAGCAGCGGTTCCAGCCAACGCTTGCGTGATTTTATTCAGGTTTGTTTTCATATCATTTCTTTCGGTGGAATGCGTTCCGGGCAACGTTCATGGATTCTGCGTCCGGATCACAGTGCTGACCTTCCTCAGACCGGCACCGGCTGCTTCGAGCGTGATTTTCCCCGGCCGATGATCCGCTTTCACGACGACCAGACAGCGTCCGCGAAACGCCTTTCGCGTCGGCTGTTGAAAGCTCTCCCAACTGCGCGGATCACCGTTGCCGACGCCGACGATCGTGCCGGGCCCGGAAATGCGGAAATGCACTGAAGTGTCGGCGTTCGGATCCAGGACGCCCTGTTTATCCGTAATCTCAACCGTTACGAACGACAGATCCTGGCCATCAGCAGTCAGGCTGGTGCGATCGGGAGTCAATCGAAGCGACACCGGCGCTCCAGCCGTCCGCAGAACCCAGCGGTCCAGTTCCTTGCCGTCGTTGTCCAACGCGATGGCGACCAGTTCACCCGGTTCGTAAGGCAGATCCCAGGTGGCGAGATATTGTGTTTGGCGATCCGTTTTCTTTTCGCCGAGCGACCGACCATTCACCGTCAACCGCACTCGGGGTGCGCAGGAGTAAACGCGCGCGCGAACGGCTTTTCCTTCCAAGCCAGGCCAGGTCCAGGAGGCGCGTTCGTCAATCCAACCCCAGTTCCAGGCTTCGACTTTCGAGGTCTGGCCATTGGTTCCCGTCGCTTCGACAAAGCAGGAGATTTTCTTTCCAACATTCCAAACCGCATCGCGATAATACGAGGCAGGCAATTTGAAACCGCACAGGTCGAAATCGCCGCAGTTGGCCGTGGTGAATGGGCGCGTCTCGGCCAGGCCGGGTGGATAAGAAATCGGGTCCGCATGTCCCAATCCCGCTTCGCCAATGTAGTCAAACGCGGTCCAAACAAAATCGCCGATCACGTAAGGATGATCGAGCACGGGCATCCACGCTTCGAAACAGGCGCGTGGGAATGATTCGGTTCCACAGACTACCCGTTGCGGATGCGCGGCGTGATCGGTGACGTAATTTCCCGGCATGTAGTTGTAGCCGCACACATCCAAGTTGGTGAACACCAGCAGATCCTTGGTTTCTCCGGGAAAAGCTGCCTGCGCGACCGGACGGGTTGGATCCAGTTCGCGTACGCGTGCTGCGAGGTCAGCGCCGATTTTAGCCGCAGCCGCAGTCGGTTGGCCGGGAATTTCATTGCCGATGCTCCAGAACACCACGCTCGGATGATTCCGATCGCGCAAGATCATAGTGTCGAGATCGCGCTGCCACCACTCTTTGAAATACACTGAGTAATCGTTGGGGTTCTTGCCAATTTCCCAGCAATCGAACGCCTCATCCATCACCAGCATTCCAAGTCGATCGCAAGCCGCGAGCAATGCTGGCGAAGGCGGGTTATGACTGGTGCGAATGGCATTGTAACCAGCGGCTTTCAGCAACTCGACTTTGCGCTCCTCAGCTCGATCGTAGGCGCGCGAACCGAGGCAACCGTTGTCGTGATGAAGGCAGCCGCCGCGCAATTTCAAGGGCTGGCCGTTCAAGAGAAATCCCTTTTCGGCATCGACGGAAACGGAACGAATTCCAAACGGCGTTCGCACTTCATCCACGACGGTTTTGCCGCGCTTCACCGTGCTGACAAGCCAATACAACGTCGGGCTGTCCGGCGACCACAAATCAGGGCGAGGGACGGTCAGGGTTTGCTCCAGTTCAGCGGTTTTGCCGGAAGCCATTTCCAAGTTGCTCAAGGTTGCGCCAGCCGCCTTGCGGGAATCCAAAGCGCGAACCACGCGCGACTCTACCGTCAGATTCTGCGTTGAATTGAGCTCGTTCTCCACCTTCGTGCGCACGCGCACCTCGGCTTTCTCTGAACTGACCTGCGGTGTCGTAATCGCAATGCTCCACTGCTCGATGTGAACGGGATCGGTGATCGTCAGCCAAACATGGCGGTAAATTCCCGAGCCGGAATACCAACGGCTGGTTTTCCCGCTGGAATCCACTCTCACCGACAGGACATTGGGTTCCTTCCCGAAACGCGTCAGCGAAGTCAGATCAAAATAAAAGCTGCTGTAACCGTAAGGTCGCCCGCCGAGTTTCTGGCCGTTGAACCAGACTTCGCTGTTCATGTAAACGCCATCGAACGTGATTCCGATCTGGCGGCTCTTCTCTGCCATCGGCAGGGAGAATGTTTTGCGATACCACCCCACCCCGCCCTCCGTGTGCCCCTGCGCGGTGCCGTTTGGACTGTCCCCGCTGAACGGCCCGCTCCGCATGAATGGCGCAGCCGCTTCGAGGATTCCCGCGTCCGACGACCCATTGTAATCCCGCACGGCAATCACATCCGTGCCGTCGCATTTGAAAAGATTTGCCGGAACACGATAACGCCGCACTTGTTCCCAAGCAGTCTGATACGCGGGCGGAAATACGCCCGTGGCTCCAACCCGCGTGCCGTTGACAAACGTTTCGTCCACATCGTCAACCTTGCCAATCAGGAGCAAAACCTCTTTGCCGCGCAATTCCGCCGGCACGTCGATGCGACGGCGGTACCAGCCGAAGCCGTTCTCGAGTTTCATATTCATCTCGCTCCACTTGCCGGGCAGCTGGATTTCGCGCCACGAAGAATCATCAAAGTCTGATGCCTTCCATGCAGCGTCGTCCCCCTCTTTGAACCGCCACGTCCCCGGCACGGCCCCCAGCGAAGGCAAATCATTTTCCGGCGAAGGCGGAATATCCTCGATGCTCCAATCGTGCGGCAAATCCACGGTTCGCCAGGACGAGTCGTCAAACGTCATCGCCGCGGCGTCCGGCACATCTCCCAGATGAAAGCGCCAGCCGTTATCGAGTTGCTGCTGAAGGCGCGGTGATCCGGTTTGGCGTTTTGAGGTAATCGCGCTCGATACGGAGGCGGCGTGCGAGACGGCCGCGGTGATCGCGAGCAAGGTCAGAATTACGAAGGACGCGGGTTTGTTTTTCATGATTTGAATTTCAGCTTTCGTTCGCCCGATTTCGTCAGTGCGGCGGAATCGGCAGAGACCACGCCAATATTTGCCCAGTCTTGGAATTCAACACTGACCTTTTGCTTGCCGCTCACGAGTTCGTCCGGCAAAGAATGTTGCACCTCGAAAAAGCGCATTGGGCCGCGGCGATCGGGAGTTTGCTCCGTGACACGCACGTCATCCACCAAAATCTCAAGGTGGTGATCAACTTCGCGGGTGCGGTCCAAACCGTTGCCCGCAACGCGGCGAGCGAAAGCGAAGGGAGTTTCATTTTCGTCCTCTGGAAACTGATTTGCCAAACGTCTCAGGGATGTTGAACTCGGTTTTTGATCATAAACTTTTGCACTGTGCCGCCGGACGGCATTGTGAGTTTGAGCAACGCGTTCGAAGCACAGTTCGCCGGGATCGCCCCCACTTGAACACCGCTGTTGTAGATCGCGAAATCGCCCGGAGGCAAGCCAGACACGGTCAACTCCGCCACATGTTCCCGCGGGTTGCCCGTTTCGAGAGCGAATCGAATTTCGGATCGATCTTCCTTCAATACGATCGGCTGGCCTGCGGCGAAATGCTCCTCCGCCGAAGTCAAATCCAGCGCGCCCGTCTTTAGCCGTACGTGAAAGCGTCGGCGCACGCCATCTTTGGGAATGACCTCCAATCGCCCCTCCGACTTGCGCCAATCACCACCGAGGCAAATGCGGCCGAAAATCGGATCGTCGGTCAGAATCGTGGCAGCCGCGCGCAAGGCGCCACAGAAACCGAGATCAATTTCACATGCGTAGTACCAGGAACCGCGATGGTGTGGTTGCTCCAGCCAGGTCGTGCCTTCGGCCGCAGGTTCAAAGCCGCCACCCGCTCCGCCGTCATTCGCCCGTCCCGGATACCAGAATCCGTAATTCGATTCCGCGGTTCCGGTATTCATCAAAGCCCACGCGCTCAGATACGAAGCGTAGCCCAGCCGCAAATAGGGAGCGGCATCGGTCTTGAAATGCAGCGCGTAGTCCAGGACGCCCCAGCCACCCATTTGCGACATGTAGGTCAGCATGTAAGCATTGCCGCTGCCGCGATAATCGCTGCCCAGATAATAGTAAGCCGGTTCCAGCCAGCCGCGACACGCGATGTTGGCAGCCATTTGCCGTTCCATGAATTGCCGGCTCTCATGTGGCGTGAGGCCAAGGCCGTTTCCATTCGCAGCGGCATGGGTTACCGCGTAGGCCGCCAGTGCTTGGGTAGATTCAAAACCGGTGGTGTCAAAGGCGTATTCTGATCGAAACAAATCGCCGTCCCCGCTAACGAAGTTTTTGACCTTGCGTTCCCAATGGCCGCGCAGAACTTGCGCCTCCTTGTTCAGGCCCGCCGCTTTCAAATCGTCGATGAGATTCAGAAGGATTAACTCGTTATAGAATCCCGTGCCGTAAGCCGACCAGTCCACAATCTTCACGGGAACGGTGAACATCGCCAGCGCCGTGCCATAAGCCCGCTGAAGATATTCGGCCGCGGTCAACTCGGTGTGGATTTCAGGATGATTCCGCGCGACCTGATACAAGCTCTCGTAAACCAGGATCAGATGCGGGTAATCATAAACGCGCCAGAAATGTTGCTGGCCTTTGGATCCAGGATCGGCGCTCTCGCGATTTTGCTTCCAGTCAGGAATGCCGTAAATCGCGTAGGAATAACTCTCGTCAGTCGTTCGCTGCAAACCGCCCCAGAC
Source organism: Verrucomicrobiota bacterium (assembly GCA_051960355.1). GTDB lineage: Bacteria > Verrucomicrobiota > Verrucomicrobiia > Limisphaerales > DASXHY01 > DASXHY01. The sequence continues at coordinate 7,591 of JBQCEJ010000040.1, forward strand.
GAAGTGCTTCAAATAATAATCCAACGCCGCGACTTCGCCCGAGACGGGAAACTCAGCATTCTTGGCCGCCAGAAATGCGGGCTTGCTCAAACCGGGATCGTCGCAGGTGACTTCATAAATGCGCCAGCCTTTGATCCGATCGTAGTTGTCCGGCCCCAACAGCGTTTGCGTTTCCATGTTCCATTCCGAGATCAGGCCGTTATACCACTTGCTGGAATCACGGTGCTGACAACGGGCAATGAACGACGCTCGTTTCTGAATCAACGTCTCCAACGGTTCAGTGCAAAAAAACTCAAGGAACATCTGCCGATCCCGGCCGTAGCGTACGGTCAACCGGTTTTCGCCCAGCCGGGAAAATCGGACTTGATACAGATGAAAAGCGCCGTTGGTTCCGAGGGATTCAATTCGCGTCGACTCAGGAAATTCAGCTTCCAAAGCCTGAATCGTTTGGGCCGAGCGCAATGCGCAGCGGACGGAAAGATCGCTCGGAACCGTCATGCCCGGAACGACTTCGACGTCCACCCCGCCCTCTTCCACAAAGATGTTCCGGGCCTCGGCGTAATCGTCCGCCCAGCGAAACTTGAACCCGTAGCTACGCGCGTCGCCGCTCTGGCCTTGCTTTGCCAGCATCAAGGAAGTGTGCGGCTGGCGCCAATGCGTGCCGCGCTTTGAAATTTCACCGCCAATCACCGCCGAGTGAACAAACGCGCGGAACCCCTTCTTGGCTTCCCAATACTCGAAATGCGTATCGCCGGTGGGCGTCAAGATGAGAAAGGGCCCCACGCTATCCGCACGCTCCCACATGGCATGGGAGCCGTGGCCGGAAAGAAAACTGTGCTTCAACACGACCGGCTTGCCCGGACGCGAGGAAGTGTTCATGAGTGCGATCGCCAGATCACCGATTTCCAAGGGCTGGCCCGAGGCGTTGCGGAGGTTCAATTGCCAGTTCACCGCCGCCTCGCGTAACTCGATGTGAATTTCCAAAACCAGCCCACCCGTCAGTCCATTCGTGATCTGATACCGGACGTCATAGCGATTTGCCGTCGTCATAGCCAGCTCCACGGGAGTGAAGCCATCCGTGTGAACCGTCCGCCACTCCGCGCCACCTTGGCGATAGCGAATTGAAACATCGCCCACCCGGGCGCCGGCGGGCACGAATTCCACACCGGCACCGGGTTGGGCCGATTGAAGGCTGACAATGGCACCGTCCGCCACCTGCAAATTGAACCAGGAGTTCTGCAAGGTCGGCGGCTCGATTTCCACCGCGCGGACGGACATTGCCGCCAACGTGATCCCGATCAGTGCAGCCGCCCACATGATTTGAGCCAGTCTTCGGTTGGCCAAAGTCGTATAGGGCTTTCGACACTGAAACGTCATTGCTTCGCCTCAAGCGTTCAACGGCTCTTGAGCCAGATCAGGGAACGGCCGCCGCGATTGAGCCGGGCGTAGTTGGGAATGGCCAACAGCGGTTTGCCATTGGCGAACTTGCCCTGGATGACCATGACGCCTTGAAGTAAATCGCTGCGCCATTCCGTGGACAGCGGTGAAGTCGGGCTCAGAACTGAATCCAAATCCTGATCGACGCTCTCCAGATTATAAACCAGCGGACCGTAGCGAAGTGCCACGCGGCCACGATCGGCAGCGATGTGGTTGTCTGCTTCCACGCGTTGAATTTTCAACGGAACTTCCCACTCCACCTTGTCGCCCGCTTTCCAGGTGCGATCGAGAACAGCGTATCCGTTTTCAATGGTCGGCTTCACGCGCTTGCCATTGATAGCAAGCGAGACCAGGCCGCTGACTGCGGGCGTGTTGGTGTAAAGCTCGCTGGTCTGGCGGTTCGGCACGCGCACGTGCAACGCGAAGCGCGCGGGCTTGGCGGGCTTTAACTCCAAGGCAACTTTGCCGTTCCACGGATAATCCGTGGTCTGCACGAGTTTCACCTGCGTGCCGGCGACATCACCCACATCAACCGTGCCGCCGACGAAGAGATTCACGTAAAGCGCGGATTTATCCTTCGTGTAGGTCCAAGTCGGCAGTGTGAGCAAAGTGCGGGGAATATTCCCAACGCAACACGGGCAAACGTGCCATTTGTAACGCCCATGGCTGGAGTCGAGCGGATTGGTGTAGGTGTAATTCTGTGCGTCGAGATCAACGTCACCGAGAATTGCATTGTAAATGGTTTCCTCCGCAAGGTCGGCGTAGCGGGAATCGCGGTGAATCATCTGGAGTTTGGTTTGGAAGAACAGTTCGCCGCAGTTGGCGCAGGATTCGCAGTAGGCATTATTCGGCAGTGAGTAATCTTTGCCAAAGCCTTCAGACGTCTCGCCGCTTCCAACACCGCCGGTCAGGTAATACTTGCGATTGACGATGTTGTCCCAGAGCGATTGAACGGCGCTGAGATAATCGACGTCGCCGGTCGCCAGCGCGACATCAGCCATGCCTGAGTAGGAATAGACGGCTCGCACGGCGTGGCCCACCGCTTCATATTGGTGCGTGACGGGCAGATGGCTTTGGTCGTATTCCTCACCGTCGTGGCGGGAATCCAGGAGGAACTTTGCCATCGCGACGTAGTCCTTGCCCGTGCCGGGACCATCGACTTGATCGACCAGGCGCGCGAGTTTAACCAAAGCCTGTTCCATTTCCTGATGACCCGGATACCAGGCGCGCTTGGGGGCGGGCCCAATGATTCTCACCCAGCAATCGGCCAGGCGCTACGCGGCGTCGAGCATGCGCGTATCCTTGCCACCGGTCATGAGGTAATGCGCAATGGCAGCCTCCATGAAATTGCCGGCCTGATAATCTTCGTGCGCGCCCTTGTCGGTCCAACGCGGATGACCTTCGATCGTGTATTGTGTGTGCAGATAGCCGTCGGGCTCCTGCGCGCTGAGTATTTTCGGCACCCAATCGTCAATCGTTCGGCGAATGGCCGCCTGAGCCGCGATGACTTCCGCGTCGCCTTGCGGATCGAACAACTCCGCATCGCACATCGCTTCGAGCGTGTTGTAAACCCAGGTGTTGGCAAACACTGCGCCTTTGTGATGAGCTGGCAGGCCGGCCAGCTTTCGTCCGGCTTGAACGAAGTTATCAATGCCGCCTTCCTTCACTTCCGGATCTTCACATTGGCGGATGCAATGCGGAATCCAGTTCACGATGAGATTCTTCAAACGCGGCCGCCAGAACGGGCTGCTCACCTGGTAATGCGTGGTCCACACCGGGCTTAATCCGGCCGCCGCGGGTTGCGGCATAACTGTCACATGAACCAAACTGCTCCCCCGCAACTGCCCGTCATCCGCCGCGAGTTGCAATGTGTATTCACCCGTCTTGGAAAATTGTGCGGTGGTTTCGACAGCGCCGGCATCCGCAAAGGTGACTTTGCCCGGACCACTGGCCTTGCTCCAGCGAATCGTGGGCGCGGCTTTTGGTTTGCCGTCGTCCTTGGCCGTTCCACTCAGGTAGGTTTTGCCGGAAAGCACCACGGTTCGGTCCACGCCTGCGCTGACCACCGGCGAAAAATTGGCGGATCGACCAGAATCATAGACACGCCATTCGAGCAACCCCGTCGAGGCGTCACCGTCGCCATCGAATTCAAGCCGCAGTTTGGTTGTCATCAACTCCGGGAAGCTCGTGACGTTGAACTGGTTTTCCGCGAGGCCGAGTCCGCTGGCATTGGTGAAGCTGACAAAGGTCTGGCCGTTCCAGTACTTAAGGCGGCATGCCTTGGGGAGTCGCACGCCATTATGATCATCAAACCAATACACTTCCATGCGCCGGGTGGAAATGGGCTGGGCCCAATCGTATTGAACCCATTGCGTGCCGTGCTGAGGCCAGTTGCCATACGCACCGTGCCGCTTGTCGCCCGAGTTGGCCGGGGTGGCGCCGTCATTGATGGCGGTCAGCGTTTCGTGACCCGAGACGAAGGAGGTTGAGGGCGTGGCGACCAGGGCCAGGTTGATTTCTGCCGATGCGGAGGGCGGCGTTTTCGGAGCCGCACCCACCGCGCAGCAGGCCGCCAGAACGGCGGCGCCGGCGAGGAGTTGATAGCTGCCAACAAGGCGTTTCGTTTTTGAAGTAAACATGGGGTTGCTCATTTTAGTTTGGGAGTGGAATTGGTGGTGGCAGCGGGACCGGCCATTTCGAAACGACCACGATACAAATCATCAATCAAGGCGTATGCCTCCGGATCATAGATTTTCAGGCCTTGCGGACCATTGCCGGGTTTTGGACCTTTCATATGCAGATCACCCTGCGTTCCGAAATACCACATGGTCAACTCGGCGAAGAACTCGTCAAAATTGGATCCGGCGTAGGATCCCACCCAGAGCCCCTGCTGGAGCGAGCGCTGATACTGGGCGCGCACTTTTTCCCGGACGGAACGCGTGACGCCGTGGGCAAGGATGTTGTGCGCGAATTCGTGAACGCAAATATCGCGACCGCGATACCGATCTACCGGCAGCTTGAGCAGGTTTTCCTCGCCACAGGAGGTTTGCAAGCCGCCCATGCCTCGAGTGCGTTCATCGCGGGTGAGACCATTGTACTCGGCGAGCGGCTTGCCTTTGTCGCGCCGCCACTCGGGCAGATCCGTCGTGACCTCGTCACGTCCGATGATGTGCAGTTCCGCTCCGGCAGCCCGGAGGCGGATGCGAACGCTGGGCAGGTTGGTCAGCATCATGGAAAGCCGATTGCGCGCGGCAAAGAGCGCTTCGTCCACGACATC
>JBQCEJ010000041.1:0-4180 GCA_051960355.1 Verrucomicrobiota bacterium
CATCGCGGGCGCTTCAGTGGTTGCCGGAGTAGCGATCGCCGGGCGGTTCAATTTTATGAGACGTTCTGCGCCCTTTTCCTGGGCCATGCTGGAAAGCGGAGCGGTGACGAACGTAACAGCCGCCAACGTGAGTGCGGCCACGGTGAGATTGCGAGTAACATTGACGATTGTTTTCATATTGTTTGCCTTTTAATTCTTGTTTTCGATTTTGTTTTAGCTTCGCGGTCACTGACCGCCTTCACATCTACTTACCCCGCTGGCGGCACAATCCCTCAAGATGTTCTCGCAGCACACCGCGAGTTGCCCCGAAAACGCAACAACGGCTTGCGTTTCCGCAAGCCGTTGGCGTCAAAAACATCCCCGCCTTCATTTCTTAGCGGCTTCGTCCGGCCGGGGTGAGCAGCACGATGTGCTCGATACGCCCTTTGCATCCGAACGGGGCGTCGTCGTGCTCGCGGCATCCAGTTTCTTTAGATACCCTGCTTGATCCTGGTTGAATTTTTTCAGACAACTTTTGCAGCACAGCTTTATCTCTCTATCCTGATAGGTGAACACATGTGGCGAACCCATTTCGCCGAGTTTTTCACCAGACACAATGCAGGTTGTCAGCGGATAGGAGGTTGGTTTCTTGCCCTCGGCGCGGGCATTTATCCCGGTCAACCAAAAGGCCGCACCGACCACGGCGATAGCCAGGCAACCCAACACAGTCGTTTTTGTTTTCATGATATGCACAATTCGTTTGATCGGGTTGCCACCATGGCAGCCCGTGGCTCTGGATACACCGGTTCTCGGGATTCCCCGCAGTCATTCATCACATTCTCTGCGGGATTTGCTTTCTGAAGGTGTATTCAATGTTGCAAGCCAGATTGTCAGGCCCATGCAAACTGAATAAACTGATATTGATTCAAATGAACACTGCACCGGAAAATGATCCTAGCCTGCGAGCACTGCTCCAGGTCTCCCGGCCTGCACCGCATTTACCGCCACGGTTTGAAGAATCTGTGTGGAGGCGAATTGAAACCGGCGATTCCAGGGTTTCCGCACCAACCGCAGGCTGGTTGGATGTTGTGGTGAGTTGGCTCACGCAACCGCGTCATGCCGCGATTGGCGTAACTGTTCTCGTTTTCTTCGGCATCACGATCGGAGTAATTCAGGGTGGAAACACAGCGCACGAACTCGCCCGCGACCGCTATCTTGCCGCCGTCAGTCCGGGTGCAACCCACTAGCTTATGCGCCGCCCGCTCCTTACTCTGTTGACGTTGGTGGTGCTGGCCGCAGGAGTTTTCGCCTTTTCGAGCGGCATTGCTCGTTGGTTGTGCGTGCATCAGACGGTGCGCTCCGGTGACGATTTGGACTGGCTGAAACAGGAGTTCAAACTCTCCGCGACGGATCTCGACCGAGTTCGCAAACTACACGAGGGCTATTTGCCCAAGTGCCGGGAATTCTGCGTGCGGATCGAGGCCAAGAAGGGTGAACTTGACCAACTTCTCGGAAACGGCAACGGAGTCACAACGGCTGTCGAAGATAAGCTCAGAGAAATAGCGGTTCTGCGTGCCGATTGTCAGGCCGCGATGCTGCGGCATTTTCAAGAAGTCAGCGCAGCCATGCCCAAAGAGCAAGGGCAGCGCTACCTGCGAGAGATGCAACAACTCACGCTGGGCCAGCACCAGGAATTCGAGAAGAGCATGTCCCCATCATCCTCTCCACATGGACACCATTGAAAGGGACGCGCGAGATCGTGAAGATATGCTGCGGCTGGCCAATGGTCATGATGCCGCACTCAACGATTTGATGGGGCGTCACGCCCAACCAATTTTTCATTTCCTCTTTCGGATGCTGGGCAATGAGGATGAGGCCAATGATCTGGCTCAAGAAACCTTTGTCCGTGTATTCCGATCTCGGTCCAAGTTCAAACCCGAGGCGCGTTTTACCACCTGGCTTTACACCATCGCTGGCAATCTCGCTCGAAATCATTATCGCTGGCGTTCCCGTCATCCGAATGTTTCCCTCGATACTCCCACCGCCGATGACGCCGCCACGATTGGCGAAATATTGCCCGATAAAACTTTTAGCCCCGACCAAAGCGCAGCGCAAAGCGAACGCGTGAGCGCGGTCAGATGTGCGGTTGAAAAACTCCCCGCCGACATGCGAGAGGCGATTATATTATGCGAGTGGGAGGAACTTTCCGTGAACGAAGCGGCGGAAGTGTTAAGCTCCACTCCCAGAGCGGTGGAATCCCGCCTTTACCGCGCTCGAAAGCTACTCCGTTACGCGCTGGCAGAGTGGCTTTGAGAATCGACGCAGCAGGCTGGAATTCGAGGCACTTGCCAGACACAGCTATCATTCAACCAAAACCAAATGAGGCTTTGCCCAGCGCTGTCACGAGATGGCCTATAACTGCAACCGGATTTCGGCGGCGTAATTTGTCGGTGTAGTAGCCGCTCGCCATTTTTGCAAATGAGGACAGCCCGTCGGAAACGCCTTCGATCAATCCCACCCAAAACGCCGGCATCACCGTCGTTGCAATCTCGTGCGACCAATCACTAAACAACGCCGCCAGCCCGATGCCTATCGCGGTGCGATTCAACCAGCGGAATCACCCGGCTTTAACTGCGGGAGATTCTCCGGCGGGGTCTTGTTCAAATCGTCCATAACGCAGCGCGAGGGTTGGCAAAACCAGCAGATTCAACGCCGTGGAGGTAACCAGTCCGCCGAGAATGACGAAGGCCATTGGTCCTTCAATTTCGCGGCCCGCTTCGCCGCTGCCGAGCGCCAGCGGGAACAAGCCTAACGCCGTCACGAGCGCGGTCATGAGAATGGGCACAAGCCGTTCCGACGCCCCGCGAATGGCCGTGGCAAGATTCCATGTCATGCCTTCTTGTCGCACCAGATGTTCATAATGGGAGAGCAACATGATGCCGTTCCGGGTAGTGATGCCAAACAGCGTAACAAACCCGACCAACGAGCCCATGGTCAATCCACCTTCGCCAAATACGCCGGTGAAATAAACCGCCAGCACTCCGCCGACGAGGGCAAAGGGCAAGTTGGCCAGCACGAGAATCAAGTTGCGCCAATTCCCGATGACGACATAGAGCAGCATCAGGATGCCGATACCGGCGATGGCGCTGTGAAGGAACAACTGGCGCGCGGCAACGCGTTGCGCTTCCGCTGCGCCGCCGTATTCCAGATACACGCCGCGCGGCAGATTGACCTTCGCGGCAATGACACGCTTGGCTTCAGCTACAAACGAGGCGACATCCCGCCCGGCAGGATGGCAGGTGACGGTCTGCCGTCGCCGCGCACCATCGTGCAAGATGGAGAAACGTCCGCCGGTGCGCTCAATATTCGCGAGTTGATGCAATGGAACAGTTAGGCTGGTGGGATTGCGCAGGAGCAATTCGCCCACCGTGGCCGCATCCTGTCGATCTTCGGCGGCCATGATCACGGCCACGTCGGCAACCCGGTTGCCCTCATAGATCTGGGCCACGATGCTTCCTTGATACGCGGTCTGGATGGCGTCGAGCACTTCGACGGGGCGGAAGCCCAGCTTCATCATGCGTTCATTGTTCAAGCGGACCGAGAGTTGGGGAGCGCCGGGCTGGGACTTTACTTGAATCTCGGACGAGCCGGACACGCGGGTCAACGCACTCGCCACTTGCTGCGCCGTCGCATCCAGCGCATCCAGGTCGTCGCCGAAAATGTCCACTACGACCGGCGCGGTTTCGCCGCTGATGCTTTCGCCGATGCGGTCGCCCAGGAAGGTCATGACTTCAAATTGAATGCCGGGCACTTTTTCCAGGACGGACCGAATTTCGTTGCCAACCTTTTCCTCCACTTCACCCGGGAGCTTATTGAGTTCAACGTGAAACTCACAACGATGCGTGCCCCAGGGGTCTTCGCCCTGTTCCGCGCGCCCAACTTGTTGTTCCACGGTCGCGATGTGCGGATTCTTAAGCAATTCCTCGGAAATGTGGCGGCCAATGCGCAGCATTTCCGGCAGAGACGTTCCCGGCGCAGCCGAGACTTGCAGAACGAAGTGGCCTTCGCGGAACTCCGGCAGGAATTCGCCGCCCATAAACGGAAGTCGCGAAAGCGCGACCACACACAGGATGACAACCGCACCGATCAGCAACTTGGGCCGACCAGAAACCACCGTCAGCACACGCTCATAGCCGCGCCG
>JBQCEJ010000042.1:0-10732 GCA_051960355.1 Verrucomicrobiota bacterium
GTAAGGGTGATCCCCCCGTTCGCACAGGCCACATCCAGTTCCTGATTAGCTCCAACGGTCACATTGCCGGTCAGGGTCATGGTCGCACCGCCGGCATTCAGCAGTCCATTGGCAGCAAAATCTCCCGAAATCGAACCGCTCACTGTGGCATGGTAGCGGAGTGCGTAAAAGGAGTTGCCGCCCAGTGCGCCGCCCCCGCCCACGCTATAGACAACCTGGCCGGTGGTATCAGTGACAAGGTCTGGAGTGGCCATTGAGTTGGCGGTGAATTCAGTAATGAGGCCGCTGACGACGCTGGCGTATCGGGCGGAGGTCGTGGTTCCCACCGTCATCCAAGTGCCAATGATTCCCGAGCTGTTGTTCGCAATGGTGGTCGTCGCAACGGTGTTTGTGACTTGAACGTTCACCGTCGCGGCCGTGCCTCGCGTGAAGGTGCCGGTATTCAGTGTCAGAGTCCGGCCGCTTTTGATGTTCCAGACCTGGTTGACGGCGTCCAATAGGCTCAGTCCTGAACTGATGGTGAGATTTCTTGTGGTTCCGCTGTCCGTAATGCCCGAACTCCCCAAGGTCAGCGTGTTGCCTGCCGAGATCGTAACCAGCCCGCTGCCAGTGGGCACATTGATCCCTTTCCAACTGGCGTCCGCTCCGAGCCCCACGGTGTTCGCCGCAGAGACTGTGCTGTCCCAACTGGCCACGTCGGATTCGGTCGGCACCACCCCGCCGACCCAACTGCTCGAAAGATTCAGGTCGGCGGTATTGTTCGCCTTCTTGATCGTCGCTGCATTGCTTGCAAGGAGACCGCCGAGGAACAGTACGCCAGCACTGCCGCGAAGCGCACACCGCAAGGAAAGCCGGTGAACTCTTGCAAATCGCGATTTTACCGCGTGCAGACTTCGAATCAGAGAGCTGGAATCCGTCCCGGCGAGCATGGGTTTCATATGCGTTGTGACCTTCGCGCGAGCGCACGATAGCGGCGCAACTGGACCCGTAAAGTAACCCGAATGGGTTAGATGAGGGATGTTGGGCTGTCAGGATCGTGGAGTCTCGATCCTGCGGGGGCGATCAGCGCTCGCTGAGTGCCAGTTCTTTACCCGGAGTTTCGCCGCGTTGTATGGAAGGGGGATTGCTTTTTCGAAAGTGCAATGTCACCGCTCCGGCGTTGCGGGTGTAAAGGACCGGAATGCCAGTTTGCGCCAAGCGTTCACGCAAGGCCGGCGTCGCTCGTTTCAAAACGGGATACTCGGAGTCGGCGATCACGATCAACCGAGGTGCAATGGCCTCGAGCAATCCGGCATTCAGGGGTTCGCCTTTGGCGGGCAAACCGGCGATGACAATATCGGCCCGCAAATCGACACCGCTGGCGAGCAGAGCTTCCTGACCCGCGCGACCCAGTTCGGAGAGAAGCAGGATGCGTGTGCCGTTGATTTCGCCCCGCAATACCAGCGCGTTGTCATCAGCCTGCGGAAATGCCGCGGCCTCGCTCGGATACAATGCCGTCCATTGGCCGAAGCAATCGCCCGCGCGGACCTTCAGCCAACGTTCGGGAACGGTCTGAAGTTTTTTGATAATGCTTCGGTAAACCGCTGACCGAAACGGCGCCGGGCTGGTGATGATCTGGCGGGTGGGAATCAGCGTTTGCAACTGTTCCGTTCCGCCAACGCACTTCAAGTCGCCATGGGTCAGCGCCAGTCGGGAGAGACGATTCACACCGCGTGAACGCAGAAACGGCTTCACCACAAACTCGACGGAATGGTCGTTTCCACAGTCCACGAGCAGATCGTTGCGCGTACCCGGCGCATCGCAATAGATCGCACTGGCCCCATTCAGAGGAACGACCGTCAGTTCTGTGCTCGTGCGAGCCTCTTGCCAACGCCAGAGATAAAAGGCGGCTATGAACATCGCCCCGCCAATGACCCACATTCTTCGCCTGGGATTCCAAACAAAGCCGGTGAGCATCGCCAGCAGGGAACCGTAATAGATTCCAAAATCAGCCAGCATGGGCGATGGCGCGTAAAAGAAAGCTCCGGGCAGACGCGTCGCCCATTCGCTGATCTGCATCATCAGATTCATCCAAAACCAACCGCTGTGATTGAACAGTTCCGTGGCGAACGGAAGCCAGTCCCCGCAGACGAGACTGCCGAGATTGCAACACAAGGCCGCGCTGCTTGCCGGTACGATCAAGAGGTTTGCCAGCAAGGTCACGGGACTGAACAGATGAAAATAGTAAACGGTCAAAGGCCAGGATCCGAGCCACGCGGCAATCGAGGTTGCCAGGGCGGTGGCCAGACAGCGCAGTGGTTGGGCGAGCCAGCGTTGCCAGCGCGGTATCATCTCCTTTGGAAGCATCGGATCTGGACTTAGCAGGCGGTCGCGGAGTTTTTCTAACGGCGGCAGGAACAAGGCAATGCTCAACACGACAAAAAAGGAAAGTTGGAAGCTGGCCTGAAACAGTTGTTGCGGTTCCCAGATCAGGATTACGAGCGCCGCGACGGAAAGGGAATTGAGCAGATCGGACGGGCGCTTGAGCGACCAGCCGGCGATGATGATGCTCATCATCAGCGTGGAACGGATGGCGGAGGGTTGCCAGCCCGTGGCCGCCGTGTAGAACCAGATCAACGGAATGACCAACGCGCCGCACCAGGTGCGAGACACGCGCAGCGCTTGCAGCAGTTTCACCAGAATTCCGGCGATCAAGGCGATATGGAGACCACTGATTGCAAAGATGTGCATCGTACCCGACTCGACGAAGGGTTCGTAGGCCTCGCTCGTCAGCACGTTCTTCGAGCCAAGCGTCATCGCCCACATCAACCGCAGGGGTTTGTCTTCCACCGGCAGTCCGCGCGCCAGGGTCGCCTTGGCCCAGGAACGAAAGCGATCGCTCAACGGCGGAGTCCGGTTGGTGGAAAGCAAGTGCCACTCCGACGGCGACGGGGCTTTCATTTGAAAGTAAATGCTTTGGCGTCGTAGATAGGTTTGATAATCGAACAATCCGTCGGCCAAAGGCGGATCTGGTGGAGCAATGATTCCAGTCACCTCAACTTTCTGCCCGGAGAAGTAATCCGCCGGCAAGGTTCCGGGAGTGACGACAATGATTTTTCCAACGGCCGCCTGCCATTGGTCGTTCCGCTTAACCGCCTTCACTGAAAGCTCCGCCAGCGTGCGCACGCTTTCCGTCTCGTCGCGAAGAGAGATGCGTTCGCTGGGTGTTTCCAGGAGTGTGCCGCGCAGGACAACATCCTCAGGCGCTTCACTCAATGTGGCGCGAAGATCAACCGGGGAAACAATCGCCGTGCGGCAAACGAGATTTGTCCAGCCGCTGAAAACAATTAACGGGACCAGGAGCCAGGAACGGGTGCGTCCGAACACCAGAGCGAGCCCGGCCAGCAACAGTGAAACGGAAAAGAGCAGGAGCAGGGGTGGTTGAAAGAAGTTCGCCAGAATCAACCCGCCTCCGTAAAGCAACGCCACAAATCCCAAGGGCCGTCTCATGTGAGCGGCGAAAGACTAGAGAGGTTCCGCCGCGTTGTGAATGCCTAATTCGCGGTTTATTACTGTTTCCAAATGGAACGCGGACGGCGCCGTCGCAACCCACGGATTACCTAGCGCCGCTTGCTCAAGAACTGGGTGTAGATCAGCCAGAGGAGAACCATCCCGATCGCCGCGCCGATGGTGTCGATCAAGACATCATGCACGGCCGGTTCGCGCCCCGGGACGAAGTGCTGGTGAAATTCATCGGTCGCCGCGTAGAGCGCCACGAACATCACGGCAGCGCCTGCGAGTGGCCAACTCCAGGGGCGGGGATCGGCCCGGACCGGACGGCGCACGGCCCGCCAGAACAGGATGGCCAGCACCGCGTATTCGGTCAGATGCGCGCACTTGCGGGCGAAGAGCACCACGCGGTCAACATTGGCTTGCGCCAGGTTTGGCAAAAGCCAGTGCAGGATGGGCCCGACAATGCGGGACGAATGCTGATACGACTGCGTGTCGCCGGACGCGGAGAAGATCACCATCATCCAGATCGCAACGGGCAGCCAATATTTGAAAAGCAAACGGGTGTTCGACACGGCTCTGAAAAAACAGAGTTTTGCAAGGCGAGGCAAACTTAATTATGGCCAATCGTCGGAAAGCAATTATGTTCCGCTGACCGAACGCGCCTGAAATTTCGCGTGCGGTTTTTGTCATGTTGAAATTAGGTGTAAACATCGATCATGTGGCCACGGTCCGCGAAGCGCGTTACCGCGGCCGACCCTCTGGCGAACCGGATCCCGTCACTGCCGCATTGATCAGCGAAGCGGCCGGAGCGCATGGCATCACGGCACATCTGCGGGAGGATCGGCGGCACATCCAGGATCGCGATGTCTGGGAATTGCGCGAACGGATCAGCACGCGGCTGAATCTGGAGATGGCCAACTCACCCGAGATTGTGGAGATCGCGCTGCGGCTGAAGCCGGACATTGTTTGCCTCGTGCCGGAACGGCGTCAGGAAGTGACGACCGAAGGCGGTCTGGACGTGGTTTCCCAGGAACAGACTTTGACCGAAACACGGAAACGTCTGACGGATGCCGGCATTGAGGTGAGTCTCTTTATCGCGCCGGATCCCCAACAGATCGCCGCTTCGGCGCGCACCGGAGCGCAATTCATTGAACTCCATACGGGTTCGTTCGCGGAACATTTTGTTCAGGAGCGGGAGCGCGAGGCGGAATTGGAACGTTTGATTTCGGCCGCCCAACAAGCCCACGCCCTGGATCTAAAGGTGAACGCGGGTCACGGACTGAATTACGAAAATCTCACCGCACTCTATCGCGTTCCGCATCTGGTGGAATTAAACATCGGTCACAGCATCGTCAGTCGCGCGGTGTTTGTCGGAATGGAACGCGCGGTGAAAGAGATGCTGCAGTTGATGGCGGACTATTCGTGACATTAAGTTGTAAATCCTCGAATTTTCCAATGTTTTCCACTTTCACCGTAAACTGGATGCAACCACTCAATACCGAAAAATTGGCCAAGCATTGGCCAAGCAATGAAATGGCGGCGTGTCTAACACAGAAGGTGATTCAGAGAGTTCGATGAGGGTTGCGTGCTAGTGTAGCTGATACACCCGCACTCTCTAGTTTTGTGCTGATATTGGCAATATGAGTGCTGGTGAGAGCCGCCGGCCCGGCTGGCCGGGGACTTGAATCCAGGCGACCTTGCCGTCGAAGCCCTGCTTCAACGTGCCCGGTTTTGGAAATCGCGTTTCCATCAAAAGCCGGGGCTTTCTGGGTGCGGACGAACGGAATCATTTTGCCGTGCCGTTCGAGCGTGCCGGAGATCCGACGCGAGGTGATCTTCTGCAGGGCCGCCTCGCCGCCGACTTCCTGCACGTGACGGCTCAACAGTGCATCAGCTTGCGGGTCGCTGCTGAAGACGAGATTGGTTTCCGCGCTGAAGGCAAGGGCGGTATTCAATAGCACCGCCGCGAGCGCGGTGTAAAAGTTGTGAGTGAACTGAGTTGGTTTCATTTGGTTGGAATGGATTGATGGTTTCAGTTGTCTGGCAAAGACGTGTCCCTTCACGGAGCGCGGCTTTGCCCGAAGGGCCAGCCGCAGCGCTCTATTCTGCGGAGGGCTTAGATTTCTGGAAATGCTGCGGCTGGTCTGGGACACAGCCGCGCTCCGATTGTTTACTTGCCCGCGCCTTGATTGAACTGCTGGAGCACATCTTCCAATTGGTTTTGTTGCGGTCGGAGACGTCCAAAATAGCGCGCAGCGAGGACCGCTCCGCAGAACAACAACGTCGCACCGAAGAACACGGCCATGGACGTCAGTTCGCGCGACGAGACTTTGCCGGCCGCATACAATTGCTGCATCGCCAAACCCAGCAGTGGCGTCAGGACGAGATAGAGCGCGCCGACCCACTTTGACTGCGACTGCGCGGTCTGGTTTGACAGCAGCGCGGCGTTCAAAGAATCGCTGACCGGTAATTCCCCGCGCGTGGCCGGGGCGGCTGGCTTGCGATAACGCCGCAGCATGTTGATGGCGAAGGCCCACGGCACAATCAGCAGCGGGAACAATCCCCATTCCTGCGCGAGTCTGGTCTTGCCGGACGCGATCATCGCCATCGCCAACCCGGTGATGAGCGTCAACCAGACAAAGGTGTGGATCAGCCAGAAGGTTTGAAAGCGGCGACGGCGGATCATCTGGCGCGAGAATGTTTCCGCCAGGGCGCGTTGTTGTTCCGCGGGCAGAGTATTGCGGGGCGAGTTCCAGGTCTGTTGCACTTCATCGAAGTTCATGTTCGTTTCCTTTCAAAGTGTGGGTGAGTTGCGATTTGATGCGATTGAGTTTCACACCGACGTTGCTTTCCGAAAGTCCGAGCACCTCCGCCATGTCGCGATAACTCAAGCCGTCCAGCGCCAGCAGAATGAGCGAACGCTCCAGCGGCTTGAGTTGGTGAATGGCGGCGTAAAGCCGGTTTAGCCGTTCGTCGGTCAACGCCTCTGGTCCGCTGATGAATTCGGTCGGGGCGAACGCGGTGAATTGTTCCACACGCCGCCGGTAATTCTTCTCGGTGCGAATCCACAACAACGCCGCGTTGTGGCAAACGCGATACAAATACGTCGTCGGTTTGGCCTGCCCGCGAAATGCTGGGATGGATTTCCACATCGCCAGCAGGACTTCCTGCAACAGGTCGTTGCGGTCCTCGCCCGCCGCGAATCCGTTGACGACGTGATGCACGATGGCGCTGTGATCGCGCATCCAGTCGGCAAACCGTTGTTGTTGTTCAGCAATATCCACGAGTTTTCTGGAATATAGGAAGCAGCATACCGGGATTTCTTACAAGCGAGCCCAAAATAGTTTTGAAAGCATCCACGCCAGTTGGAGCGCGGCTGTGTCAATAGAACTACCCTTACAGGCCGAAGCGGCTCTGACGCAGGATTCGGATAAGACTGCCTGTGAATGTGTTACGGACTGAGTCTGAATAACGTTGAGAGCGATGCCGTATTCATGCGCTTTTCACAGCATGGACTTCTCCGCATCGTGCGCAGCGAATACACCCTCGCGGCGACTCGTGGTGCTAAACCTTTTCTCGTGATTGGCGGCGTATCGCCGCCGTCCACCAAACGACAACGAAAGGCACACCGTCCAAGGATTTGAAGAACGAGCGACCAAGTTGGACAGCGACATCGCGGACGCCCAAAAGTGCACGAAGGAACTCGAAACGAAGGTCGGCGCACCATTCGAGAAAGAGGAGCACTATCAGCATCTGAGCCGCGTCAGAGCGAAATCGAGGAGCAGCTAAATCTTACCAAGAACCAAGCTCCAAGCCAGGTAGAGACCGAGGCGAGCGAGACTGTCGAACAGAAGACTTCAGAAAACCATGCGCAGAAAAATCACCGTCCACGCACGGCAAAACGCGCCGCAGTCCATGTATGACTGCCGCGCCGCAACAAAGAACGTCTGTGTATGCGCTACACCAAAGAAGTCGCGGTGAGTAGCAATGTGTTGTCTCGTTATGAATACGACGCCAACAACCGAATGCCAAACCCTCGATGTGAAAAGCAGCGCTGCTGAATTGGGCGTTTGCGAAGAAACGATTCGCCGCCTTGTTCGACGAAAAGTGCTCCGAAAGCTCCCCGGTCTTCGGTGTGTGCTGATTCCGCGAACCGAAATTCACCGCTACTTGAGTGGCGGAAACCAGCCGCGCCATTCGTGAATACCGCCGTCAGGACCACACTGACCTTCGCTAGCTTAAAATGCCGCGTCCTATTGTTGCAAAGAACCCTGACCCAAAAATTGGCCAAGCAGTTTATCTGGGGCTTTGTAAGGGTTGCAAGCGAAGCGCAGAAACAGTTGATTCTGCGGCATTTGAGATTGGTGCACCCACCAGGAGTTGAACCTGGAACCTTCTGATCCGTAGTCAGATGCTCTATCCAATTGAGCTATGAGTGCATCCAGCGGGCGGAAGAAATTACGGGGAGGGCGGGCGCGGTGCAAGTGATTATTTAGGGCTGCGGCGGATTTATCGACATTCGAACACCATGGCGCGATGAAACAGCCAATATTCGGTATTTAACTCTGAAGGTGGAAGTATCAACGCAGGAGTGCGAACAGGGGAACATCGAACAATGAACGCTGAACATCGAACACCGACGGACCGACTGACCACTGAATTCGCTGCAAAGTTTAAGCGGACTCACGTCCGCTGCTACAGAACATGAATCTTGCTCTGAGGTAACGGATGTTGAGTCTCGTTACCTCGTTTCCTACAGAGAAGGAAAAACGACTGCTGCCCGCTTCGATCTTCCGGCTTCAAGCTTCTCGACTCAGTCGCTGTTCTGGCTCAGCTTGGCCAGGACGCTCAGGTCTTCCAGAGTGGTTGTGTCGCCTTTGATTTCGGCGCCGGAGGCAATCTGCTTCAGCAAACGCCGCATGATTTTTCCGGAGCGGGTTTTCGGCAGCGCTTCGGTGAACCGGATATCGTCGGGTTTGGCCACCGGCCCGATTTCCTTGCCGACATGCTGCCGGATCTGTTCGCGCAATTCAGGCGTGGCCAGGACTCCGGTTTTCAAGGTGACAAAGGCAACGAGCGCCTGGCCTTTCAAATCATCGGGCCGGCCCACCACGGCGGCTTCGGCCACCTTGGGATTGCTGACAATCGCGCTTTCCACTTCGGCGGTGCCGATGCGATGGCCCGCCACGTTCAGGACGTCGTCGATGCGGCCGACGATCCAGAAATAACCGTCCTTGTCCTGACGGCAACCGTCGCCGGTGAAATAACTCCCCTGGACTTCGCTCCAATAAACTTCCTTGTAGCGTTCCACATCGCCCCAGAGACCGCGCAGCATGAACGGCCATGGTTTGCGAATGACCAGTTTGCCGCCGGAATTGCGCGGCACGGCTTTTCCCTGATCATCCACCACTTCGGGTAGAATGCCGAAGAACGGCAGCGTGGCGGAGCCGGGCTTGGTCGGGGTAGCGCCGGGCAGGGGAGTGATCATGATCCCGCCGGTTTCGGTCTGCCACCACGTGTCCACGATCGGGCAACGTTTGCCGCCGATGTGCTCGTGATACCACATCCAGGCTTCGGGATTGATCGGTTCGCCGACGCTGCCGAGCAATCGGAGCGAACTCAGATCATGCTTTTTCGGCCATTCCACGCCCCATTTCATGAACGCGCGAATCGCGGTTGGCGCCGTGTATAGAATCGTCACGCCATACTTCGCGATGATGCGCCAGAAACGGTCGGGCTCGGGGAAATTCGGCGCGCCTTCATACATCAGGCTGGTCGCGCCGTTGGCGAGCGGACCGTAAACGACATAGCTGTGGCCCGTGACCCAGCCGATGTCGGCGGTGCACCAATAGACATCTTCGTCGCGCAGATCGAACACGTATTTGCTCGTCATCTTGGCACCGAGCAGATAACCGCCGGTCGTGTGCAGGATGCCCTTGGGTTTTCCGGTGGAACCGCTGGTGTAGAGAATGAACAGCGGCGCTTCGCTGTCCATTTTCTCGGCGGGACAATCGGCGGTCACCTGGGCGATTTCCTCATGCCACCAGACATCGCGGCCGGCTTGCATGATGACATCATTGCCACTGCGGCGCACGACGATCACTTTTTCAATCGTGCGGGAAAGGGAATTGCCTTGGGCGTCTTTCAGTGCCAGGCCGTCATCCACATTCTTTTTCAATGGAACAATGGCGCCGCGACGAAATCCGCCGTCGGAGGTAATCACGAGCTTGGCCTGCGAATCGAAGACGCGATCCGCGACGCTTTGCGCGCTGAATCCGCCGAACACGACGGAGTGAATTGCGCCGATGCGGGTGCAGGCCAGCATGGCAATGGCGGCTTCGGGAATCATCGGCAGGTAAATGATGACGCGGTCGCCTTTCTTGATGCCGTTGCGTTTGAGCACATTGGCAAACAAGCAGACTTCGTGGTGCAGCTGCTTGTAGGTCAGCGTGCGTTCTTCGCCGACTTTGCCGGGAGCCGCCGGTTCGCCTTCCCAGATCAACGCGGCTTTGTTGGCGGTCGGAGTGCCGAGCCATTTATCAAGGCAATTAGTGCTGACATTCAATTGGCCGCCGACGAACCACTTGGCGAAGGGTGCCTTCCATTGCAGCACTTTTTTCCAGGGCTTGAACCAGACCAGTTCGTTCCTGGCTTGTTTGGCCCAGAACGTTTCGGGCGAACGGATGGATTGATTGTAAAGGGTGCGGTAGTTCGCGAGCGACTTGACGTGCGCGTTTTTGGAAAATTCCGGGGAAGGTTTGAAAACGCGGTTTTCGGTGGAAACAGAGGTGATTCCGACCTGTTTGTCTTTCGGTGGCATAGTGTCGCAGATTCTTCAAAAGGAAGGCGTGCCCGTCAATCGCCGAAACGGGGGATTTGGGGGAAATCGGTTCGAAGATGCGGACCTGAAGGTTCGCCCGTTCCCCGACCGGGTGCATCCTGACACTGCCCCCGGAGCGCGACCTTCAGGTCGCTTCAATGTGCATTCTGATTGTGTGAAATCATTGCCCTGCGGGTTTGCGCATGTTGAAGCGGCGTAAACGCCGCGCTCCTCCTGCAATGTGAACCGGGGCAGTGTCAGGATGCACCCGTGCGATTGAAGAAGCCGGCCACCAAACCACTCCCTCTTCCGAGCGAAGCCGGAAGAGACGGTTGAGGAGAGGCACTTTTTAGCTTCGCGCCGTTCTTCGCTTGGGCTAAACAAGATCAGAAACCCCTCTCTCCGGCTCTCTCCCCGCTC
>JBQCEJ010000043.1:0-3911 GCA_051960355.1 Verrucomicrobiota bacterium
TTCCGACCTGAAAATCATTTCGGTCAACCGCGCCTTTGAACAGTTCTTCAGGAAAAAAGAGGCGCTCGTCAAAGGCCAGTTCCTGGAGATCGTCCTGAACATGTGGTGGAGCGGCAACCAGCTGCGCAACGAACTGGAAAAAGTTCTCGTGAACAACCAGCCGCTGGAAGATATCCCGATCGAAGTCCAACCGCACGGCCTGGGCGAACGGACGCTGTTGCTCAATGCGCAGCGCTTGAATCAAAAGGAACGCGCGCCCGCTTTCATTCTGGTTGCGCTCCAGGACATCACCGACCGGCAGCAAGCCGAAACGCAGCTTCGGCTGATGAACGAGGAACTGGAACGCCGCGTGGCTGCCCGGACGGAAGCGTTGCAGAAAAGCTACAAACAGATGGAATCGTTCTGCTATTCGATTGCCCACGATCTCCGCGCGCCGCTGCGCTCGATGAAAAGTTTCAGCGATCTGCTCATTGCCCGGTTTGCCGAAAATCTCGGCAAGGAAGGCCAGGATTTCACGATGCGCATTCAACAGAGTGCCGAGCGAATGGATCTGTTGATCAAGGATCTCCTGGACTACGGGCAACTGAACACAATTCATCTTCCGCGCGAGGAAGTAAGCCTGCTATCCCTGCTCAAGGATATTCTCGCCACCATGGAACCGGAAATCTCGCACAAGCACGCGGCCATTGAGTGCGCCACCGACCTGCCGCCGGTCTGCGGCCATCGCATCGTGCTTCAAGTAGTCCTGACCAACCTTCTCTCCAACGCATTGAAGTTCGTCCCGCCCGGGCACCAACCGAAAGTCAGCATCCGCGCCGAAGACATAGGCGTGCGCACCCGTGTTTGGGTCGAGGACAACGGGATCGGAATCGCCCCAGACGATCAACAACGGATTTTCGGAGTGTTCCAGCGCCTGCACTCAAACCAGCGTTATCCGGGAACTGGCATTGGACTGGCATTGGTGCAAAAAGGGCTTGAGCGGATTGGCGGGCGCGTCGGTGTAGAATCAACGCCCGGCGAAGGAAGCCGGTTCTGGATTGAATTGTTGAAGCCAGAGAACCTTTCCGATCAGCCGTCGATGCAGGGTTGAGTTCGGATCGCCCGGTTTCAATCCGCCGCCCGCCCGCTCACGGAATCAGTTCTGCCTCGGCGATGCGATCGCGTTTACCTGCAGCGGCAACTCGCTTGGGAAGCGCGCCGGCTTGAAAACTTTTCCACAGGCGCAATGGCAGGCAGCCGAGAAGAATCAACGCTACTTGCGTGCCGATGAACAGCATCAGCCATTTAAAGGCCGCATCCATGAAACCGTAGGAGTGCAGGCCCACGCCCAGCATGTTCACGCCAAACCAGGAGAAACCGGTCACGATATTCCCAAAGATCGCCATGTTCATGATGCCGCGTTCCCGCACAATGCCGCCCCAGCGCGCGTGCAGAATGGCGGCATTCCAGATCACGATCAGCAACGCGCCGTTCTCTTTCGGATCCCAACCCCAAAAACGGCCCCACGATTGATCGGCCCAGATTCCACCCAGAACCGTGCCGAGAAAGCTGAACAGCGCGGCAAAGCAGATGATCGCGTAAACCATCTTCGCCAAAGCCTTGCCCAGGTCGGATGCATTCGAGCCGGAGCCCGAGCCGCCAATTTTGCTTGAGAGCAGCGGCGTGAAAATGCCGAGCACCAAATAGGCAATCGCCAGCAGACCAGCCACGAACGTGGAGGAATAACCCAAAGTGACAACGACGACATGGGTGGCCAGCCAGAAATTCGTGTCGAGCACCGCCCGCATCATTTCCATCGTATCGCCACCCAGAGCGAGATTGTGCGCAATGAGCAAGGTCACTAATCCCGTCAGGCCCGCCACCGCGCTGCCGAGTCCCACTTTGTAAATGCGTTCCAAAACCAAGCCGAGCAGGCAGGCGCCCCAACCCACGAAAATTGCCGACGAATAAAGATTCGTCACGGGCGGACGTCCCTCCAGCACCATCCGGAAAATGAGCCCAAACGTGTGAATTACCAGCGCGAGCAGAATTAATCCGAAGGAAGCGCGACGCAGCGATTCCGAAACGCTCGGCCAGACTCCAAACGTCAGCAACGCCCCGCCCGCGAGCACAAAGGCCACGATGTAAATGATGGTGGCGTGCAGAAACACTTTCACCTGGTTGAAGTAGAACTCAGCGCGGCCCTTCGTCAGTTCACTTTTGAAATTGGGCGCGAGCCAGTTTTTGTAACCGGCCACCGCACTGTTGAATTCCGCGGCGTCATCGTGCGTGAAGGCGCTGGCCATGCGGGCGAAGAACACGACGGCCGGATGAATCTCGGCGGATTGGATTCCCGCGAGCAGACTGGTTCCAGTCGTTTGCCAGGCGTTGCGATTTTTTTCTGGATTCAGCGGCGGAACGATCAGCGCATTGTCTAGGTTCGCCATTTGTTGGAAGACTCCCGCCGGATGCGTGAAGCGTTCCAGCGCGGCTTGATCCACGGGCTGGCCGGCCTGTTGAGCGCGGAAGGCCGCGAGCCCGGCGGGAATTGCCTTTTGAAAATCCGCGACTGTCGCCGCGAAATCCGTCATGCCTTCGGGTTGAATGCTGTTCTTGAGCTGGTGATACAGCATCACCGCGCGGGTCAGCTTCACAGTCTGCTTTTGATACGCGGTGCGCTGGGCTTCCTCCACCGCCTCGGCCTGCTGGCCTTGCTTGATGATTTCCGGCAACACCGGTTCCAGTTCCTTGAAGGTGTAATAGCGCAGGCCGGATTTCTCGATTCCCTTTTGATCCAGTTTGAGCTCGCTGATCAGGTCCGGATGATGAATCAGGAAGATCGGGCGCGTGTCCGCCACGTCCGGACGGAACGCGACCTCGAGCAACCACTCGGTGGATTTAAGCTTCTTGGGATGGTGCCAGAACTGCCACGACGGCACTTGTTCCAGCGGCAAATCACCCGTGCTGCGAATCTGCAGCAGAGCGTTGCGCGCCACGGAATCGAACGGCTGAATGCGGCCATTGAGCAACACCGGCAGTCGCCCGAATTCCGCCACGTGAAAGGCGCCTTCCGATTTCGGCAGCATCACGGCCACGATCTCAGTGACGAAGATCGCGAGCAGAAACCACGGCATTATTTTCAACAGCTTCTTCATGCGATCCTCCGTTTTCTGGCAAATCCAATCAGGTGCGTCAGGAACTGCACCACCATTCCCGTGCCGACCATCAGGCACGCGAAGTAGGGCGTCAACCAGCTGGGATTGTGGACCACCTGAAGGATGGTTCCTTTCTCGTCCTCGTGATCCCAATCGGCCTGATAAAACGTTTCGCCACCGTAACGCAGCGGGTTGTTCATGTAGATCAACACTTCGCGATCCTCGCCCGTTGAAGGCCGTTGCACCCGAACGCGGCTGGAAAAATTCTTGGGAATATCGGTTCCAGGATAGCGATCGAATTTAAACTCCACCAGATGCAGGCTGAACGGCTTGTAGAATCGCCGCGGCCGCAGCGCGAGTTGATACGTCCGATTCTGGAACGTCAATTCTTGTGGGCGCAGCAGAAACCCGGAAATCAAGTACGTGCCGAGCGAACTGCCCGGCGTCAGCAATTCCACAACGCCCGAAGGCGTGTCGCGTTTTTGCATCGCCGTCTCGTGAGGCAGACCGCGCCACCAGATTCCGGACCCGATTCCCGCGCTCGTTTTCACCTCGGTGTAACCGGCTTCGGGCTTTTCCGTGAGAGCGGAATTGTGATGGAACGTGTTCACGCGAATCGTGAAAGGCAGTTCCGCGTGCTTGATTTCGCTGCGCTCGCGCAGCTGATCGCCCGGGATGGATACCAGCTTGTCCGAGTCCTTGTCGGTCGTATCAATCACCGCCAGTTCAAACTCGCTCGTGGCCTCGGAATAATTCGAGGAGGAACCCGCGCGGATG
>JBQCEJ010000044.1:0-12003 GCA_051960355.1 Verrucomicrobiota bacterium
AGAGATCCGCCGTGCCCGACGGGTCCAACCCGCCGATCGTGAAACTGCTGGTGTCGGCGGTTCCGGGATTCCCGGAATTGCTCAGAAACGCGTACGATTGAAAGAAGCCGCCCGTGCCGGCGGCGGAGATTCGAAACGTTCCGGTCGCGTCATTTGCGGTGACGGTCGTCACCAGATTGCCGGTCAACTGGAACGTCGTGCCGGTGACCGTGCCGTTTTCATCCTGAAGATTGGGATGCGACGCCGTGTCGCCGATCGCATTCCAAGTGACGCCGCTGGTCTTGCCAACGACACCCGCGAGCCCGTTGGAGGAAGGGTCATAGAGCGCAGCATTGCCGGTGAGATCCACGTCGATCACCGTCGTCGCCTGGAGCGAACCCGCTGCCAACACGCACGCGATGACTGCGGGCCAAAACGTCGATCTGATACTCATATATTTCGAAGGCTCGGTTCAGTGCCGTGATGCCAACACATCCGGCGATTCAAACTGATAATGGCCAGAACCGACGGCAAAGACCGCCGCACATTGCTCGCTTCGCACAAGCGCAATCGATGGCGAATTGCCGATCGGCTTGCCGCTCTCGAACACTTGATTGGCGGCGGCGGCGGGAATGTAAATCTGCGCCGTCGTGTTCGCGGGCACGACGATTTCAAAATGCACTTTCCCGTTCTTTCGCCGCCAATTGCTTACGATTGGCCCGCGAACAGAATTGTAACTCGATTTCACCCAGCTCAGGTCCGCGACGGTCTGTGGCCGAATCACAATCCGATCAAAGCCGATCGCGTCGGGCGCGAGCTGGATTCCGCCCAGCCATTGCATCATCCACTGGCTCACGGAGCCGAACATCGGGTGATCGTGCGTGTGCGTATTCGTGCTCAGAGCCCAATGTTCCCAGAGCGTCGTCGCGCCATTGGCCAGCATCCAACCCCAACCGGGAAAATTCGTCTGCGTCACGATTCCATAGGCCGTCTCCGCCTGACCATTGCGCGACAAGACATCGAGCATGAATTTCGTTCCCATGATTCCGGTGGAAAGATGACCGCGGCGTTCGTCGCGAATATTTTTCAACAACCCGTCCAGGGCTTTCGGCGCGAGTTCTGCCGGCACCAGATCCGAGTAGAGCGCAAACGACTGGCTGGCTTGCGTGCCCGGACCGACCCGGCCGATTGCGGTCTCAATGAATTGCGATTGATAGGCGGAACGGATTTTCCCTGCCAACGCCGCAAACTCTGCCACGTCATTGGTTCGCCCAAGCCAGCTCGCCATTTCGCCTAACATTCGCGCGCTCAGAAAATAGAGCGGCGTCACCAGCGGCGGCGCGGGACTCGGCGTCAGCGCCTCGTGATCGCTGAGGCCGTTGCTGATAATGCCGTTCGTATTCTGCGCTGCGACAAGCTTCAGCCAGCGTTTGGCGACGTCATATTGTTCTTCGAGCAATCGGCGGTTGCCGTAATAACGCTCGAGTTCGCGCATCAACAGCGGATGCGCCATCGCCCAGCCCACGCCGCAATACTGAATCCCCACGAACGGCGCGGTGTCGGTCAGCATCCCATCCGGACGCGCGGCATCCGCCCAGTCGTTCACCGCCTTGGCGTAGAAACGGTTCATGCCGAAATTCATGATCAGGGCCTCGCTCGTCGCCACGATGTCGCCTCCGTATCCGAAGCGCTCGCGATGCGGACAATCCGATTGCACGCTGAACAGATTCGCGCGAAAGGTCCGGCGACACATCTGTTGAATGCGGTTGAGCAACTCGTTGGAACAAGCGAACTTGCCGGCGTCGACCACATCCGAGCCCAACTGAAAACCTTCAACCACCTGGAGCGGCAGCGGTTTTGAAATCCCGGTGACTTCAACATAACGAAAGCCGTGAAACGTAAAGCGCGGCCGATAAACCGCCGCACCAGCGCCGTTCGCAATGTAGGTGTCGGTCTGCCATGCGACGGCTGGCGCGCTTGGGCCGCTGGCGTCGTTCGTCACGGCGGACGAATTCTTGGGCGGCCCTTTGATCTGCCCGCAGACGCTCGTCAACGGATTGAGACTGCCGTCGGGATTGAGGAGTTCGCCGTAACGCAAAACGATTTTTGTGCCCGCCGGTTCATCGAATCGCAGACTGGCCCAGCCGGAAAAATTCCGCCCCAGATCGTAGATGAAGACGCCGGACTGGGGCTCGGTCAGATGCACGGCCTTGAAGCGTTCCGTGACCCGAATCGGCGGCTGCGGCTGCGCTTCAAGTTGGCCCACGGCTTCCAGCGCAGGTTTGGCCGGGCGCCAGTTGGAATCGTCAAAACCGGGTTGATCCCAGCCGGGCAATTCGCGGCGCGCGTCATACTTTTCACCCAGATAAATGCTGTTGAAACGAATCGGCCCTTCCGCAACTTTCCAGCTGCCATCGCTCACGACGCGTTGAGTTGAGCCATCGGCAAACTCGATTTCCAGTTGCGCGATGAACTGCGGGCGACCGACCGCCAGCGACTCGCGAATATTCCGATGACCCCACATGCGCAGCGGCAACGGATTCCACCAGCCATTTCCAAGGGTCACGCCCAGACAATTCGTCCCGCCGCGGAGTTGCCGAGTAAGGTCGTAAGTGCTGTAGAACACGCGCTGGCCGTAAGCGGTCCAGCCCGGGTCCAGCAACTGATCGCCAACGCGCTCGCCATTAAGCCGCGCTTCGTAATAGCCCAAACCGGTAACGTAGAGACGCGCCCGGTGAATCGGCTGCGTCAGCCGGAACTCCTTGCGAAAGAGCGGCGCGGGATCGTCCGCGTAGAAATCATCTTCGTGCGTCGGATTCTGTTTGCCGTCATTGACCCACTGCGCGTTCCAGTCCGACGGATGAAGCAACGCCATTTCCCACGTTGCCGACCGGCTCCATTGAGAGAGTCTGCCATCCTGATCCCAAACTTGAACCTTCCAATAGCAGCGCTGCCCGGAGTGAAGCGGTTGGCCGGCGTAAACAATGTTCAATGTCTCCGCACTCGGAATGCGACCACTGTCCCAGAGATCGCCGCGGTTTTGGGCGAGAGCCGATTCGCTGCTGGCCACCATCACGCGATAAGCGCTCTGGCGTTGGTCCCGCTCCTTCGATTCGAGCTGCCAACTCAGGCGCGGCGCAGCGGCATCAATGCCCAGCGGCTCGCGTCGATATTCACAACGCAGTTCACGCGCGGAAAGGCCGGACGAAGGTTGGATTGATCGGCAACCGCTCGACAGCAGGACGAAGGCAAACAGCACCAACGCCAAAGGACTTTGGCTGAACCGGTTTCCGGCAAAATAATTTTCCATGAGGTGCGACTGCTTCAGAATTTTTTTGGCTGACGGTTTGGCACGAGCTGAACTGGACCGGAACCAGATTAAGCCGGCGCGCTGGCCTTGCCATCCCCAGTTTGTAGGACGCGGAGCTGCGAGGGAAACGAGGCGGGCAGATCCTTGTGCTTCCCCGTGCCGGTGCCACCCGTCCTGGGGAGCGACGCGCAGGGTTCACGTTTACTTTTTGTCCCACAATGCCCCGGGGTCACCTTCGGCAAACTGAAAGCCAATGCTACTGGCGCGCACGGACTCGGCGTGTCCATCCACATGAGTCACATTCGCCCGTCCACTGTGCCGGTTGTAGATCCGAACGGGTTCTCCTGTTTTATACAACTGTAAGTTATCCACATTCGGCGTGCGAAAATAAATACACACTTTGCCGCTGACAAAAATGCTCGTCGGCAGCCATTTATCCGCATTCACCTCCGCCGGATTGCTGATCTCCCAAGCATCCCCGAACGCGACCGTGGCGGAGGGATTTCTTACCTCGGATTCGCGGTTTGCCTCCGTATTGGGAACACGGGAAATGTCCGGGTGATTGATGCCAATACCAAACGCGTTCGTGCCCGGCATGCTCGGGCAGTTTTGAATTCGGGCGACCTTGGCCCCCATTGAGCTGGCCAGCAGATCGGGCCAATAAGTGCGAGTGGTGTTGCCGTTGAAGACTTTTATAATCGCATCGGCAGGCGGGGTGCCATCTTCATACACCCTCACAAACTTTCCGCCGTTATCATCGGTATACATTCGGAAGGCCAGCCCGATCTGCCGCATGTTATTGACGCAATTGATGCTCTTGGCTTTCTCCTTGGCCTTGCTCAGGGCAGGCAAAAGCATCGCGGCCAGAATCGCAATGATGGCGATCACCACAAGCAGTTCGATCAAAGTGAAGGCACCGCTTGATGGGCGGCGTTCCAGGGATTGGAGTTGGTTATTCATAACAAGCGTTGACGGCCCAAATGCAACGGGCTATTTCGATTTCACCGTTCGTTTGGGCGATTGTGCTTGGGCTCCGGCGCCGTACGGTATGTTGCCGTGCGCGGTGATTTTGTAGCCCCATTCTTCAATGTAGTCATGCGCCGGACGGAAGTCGTCGCCGATCTTCTTCAACTCCAGTTGCAGGCGGGCGTCCAATGTTTTCTCCAGCGCGCTTCCGTCGGCTTGGCCAATCAGGTTGTTAGTTTGATACGGATCTTTCCGATCGTCGAAGAGAAGCCAGGGTCCGTGGATATTGCGAACGTAAGTGTAATGGGCCGTGCGAAGGGCACGATATTCCTGGGCCAAGTCCCGCGCGAGGAAGGGTGCAACGCCCATGTAGAGCACGGCGCGATCAGGCAACTCAGCCGGGGTGCGAATCAAGCGCGACAAGTCTTCGCCTTCGATGGTCTTCGGAATGGTGACGCCGGCGAGGCCCAGCAGCGTCGGCAAGACGTCAGGCGTGGTGATGGGCGTTTCGATCACGCGGGGCGGGGATTTGGCAGCCGGGTAGCGCAGCAGAAATGGAACGGACGCCGATTCCGACCACGCGACTTGCTTGGTTTTCGGCGGGACATCATGCGAGCCGAGCATTTCGCCGTGGTCGGATGAAAACACCACGATCGTGTTTTCCTCCAGGCCGGTTTCAGCCAAGGTTTTCAGAACGTCACCCACGCATTTGTCCACTGCCGTGCAGTGCGCGTAATAACCCTGCGCTTCTTTTCGCGCCTGGGCCTGCATGTCCTTGGGAACATTGGGCGGCAACTGGATTTTCTCCGGAGAATACATTTCCTTGTACTCCGCCGGGGCGGTGCCATGCGGAAAATGCGGAACACCGTAAGCCACCATCAGCACGAACGGCTTTCCGTCCTTGGCATGGTCGCGGAGGTACTGTTGCGCATCCTTGGTTTCAGCGAAGGCATCGTAGCCTTCCCAATAGTGCTTCTGATCGGAGTTGCCGGTGTAGTAATGCGAGTGGTTGTAATTGTGATCGCATTCAGCGGCCTTCCAGTATTGCCAGCCTTGGCGGCGCTCGGGCGGGATGTAGCTTTCGCGTCCGCGGCCATCGAGATGCCACTTGCCGATGTAGCCGGTGGTGTAACCGGCGCTGTCGAAAATTTCAGCCATGCACAATTCACTGTCGGGCAGCGAAAGGTCATTGAGAAACATGCCGGTGGAGGTCGGATAACGTCCGGTCATCAGGGCCGCGCGATGCGGGGTGCAAACCGGCGCGACCGAAACAGCGTTGCGGAAGTTCATGCCTTCTCTGGCCAGGCGGTCGAGATTGGGCGTCTTCACGTTGGGATCGCCAGCATAGCCGGTGGCCTGCGCGCGCCACTGATCAGCGATCATGTAAACGATGTTGGGCCGGCGGCTCTCGGCGGCGTGCGTGGCAAGCGTGGTCGCAAGGCAGGCAACGATCAGGGAAGCGTTCAGGGTTATTTTCATGGAGATCGATGTGGACGATTCATGGCGCCGCGGCGGGATCGGGATCTTTGATCGCCTTGCGATGCGCGGCGCGAGTGCGTTTGGTGTCTTGAAGTTCCGGGCCCGCCTTGGGATTCCAATGGGGATTCGGTCGCGGGATGACTGCGGCGGTCTTGCGCAGATATTGATCAAGCAGCGCGTTGAGCTGGCGCGCTTTTTCCGGCTCGGCTTGGGCCAAGTTGCGCGTTTCGCCCAGATCAGATTTCAAATTGTACAACTCCAGCCGATCCGTCTGGTCCGCGTTGTTGCAGAAAAACCGGATCAGTTTCCAATCGCCTTCTCGTACAGAGACCGCCGGAAAATTTCCCGTGGCCACCGTGTAATGCGGGTAATAGGAATAAACCTCGTGGCGGACGGGCGCTTTTCCCTGGAGCACGGGCCACTGACTCACGCCATCGAACTGCAATCCCGCCGGCGGATTCACATCCAACATGGCGAGCAGCGTGGGGAAAAAATCGGTGGTGACAAACAGCGCCTCGCTTCGGGTCGCGGGCGCGATTTTGCCAGGCCAGACCACCGCGCACGGCACGCGCGTGCCGCCTTCGTAAATCGTTCCCTTGCCGCCGCGCAAAGGAGCGTTGCTGGTCGGCGGCACTCCACCGACTCGGTTGTACATGTTCCCGCCATTGTCGGAGACAAAGACAACGATGGTGTGATCGGAAAGTTTCAATGTGTCGAGCGCATCCAGAAGTTGCCCGACCGCTTCATCCAGACTTTGGACCATGGCGGCGTAAAGCGGACAGGACTGCGGCGCGGTCAGTTTGGCCTTCTCGCGATATGGTTCGATCAGGTCCGCCTTGGCAGTGAAAGGCGCATGAACCGAGAATGCCCAGTAATTCAGAAAGAACGGATGGTCGCGATGGGTTCGCATGAAAGCAATCGCTTCATCGGCCATGCGATCTTCAATGTGCTCTTTCGGCTGACGCGGCTGGAAGTTGGCGAACTTCCACGGCGCGACGTACGATCCGGCGGGTCCAGGGCCAGCCCAATGCGGGAGATCGGTTTCAAAACCGTGCTGCAACGGACTGTAAGGATCCGGTCCCAGGTGCCATTTGCCGAAATGTCCTGTGACGTAGCCCGCCTGCCGCAATACTTCGGCGAGTGTGACGTAGTTGGTCTGAAGCCGGGTAACGGATTCCGGTGTGATCGCCTTGTGCTGCGGAGCGGGCTTTTGCTCCAGCACCGCTTTTAGAATCGCCTCGGGCAGATGACAATTCGGCTGCGTGATTCCGAGGCGGGCGGGTTCCAGTCCGGTCATGATACTGGCCCGCGTGGGCGAACAAATCGGGCTGGCGGAATAGGCGTTGTTGAACAACATGCCGCGGCGCGCCAGCCGTTCAATGTTGGGCGTCTCGTAAAGCTTGGTTGTCCCAAACAAGGTCGTATCACTCCAGCCGAGGTCATCGGCGAGAATAAACAATACATTGGGCCGCGTGGTCTCAGCCGCGCGCGCGGAAACCAGCATCATCAAACAGGTCAGAATCAGGTAACGTCTCATGTAGATTTCCTTTTCAGTTCACTTTTCCCAAAGCGTGACCGGGCCGAGCAAGCCTGATGGCAGCAAAGGCGATTTCGCATTGAAGCGCTTTTTGGTGAGCGAGGTTCGCTGCTGTTCCGCAGGCAGGGCGGCGTCGCCCACCAGCCGATTGTTCCATTCATTCACGACTTCGATTTCCAACGTGTTCCGGCCCGGCTTCACCGCCGACGAAATATCGACACGCCAGGGAGCGGTCCATAACGTGGCAAGCTCCCGCCCGTTAACCCGCACGGTGGCCAAATCGCGCACATCGCCCAAATCCAGACTCATTGCGCCCGTGGCTTTTTCGGGGAGATCGAACGTTTTCCGATACGTCGCCTTGCCGGAAAAATGTTGGATGCCGTCCTCCGCTCGTTTCGTCCAGTCGGTGAGTTGATCAAAGGTGACTCGCTCCGGCGCACCCCAACCTGGAGCAAAGCTGACTTCCCACGGCCCGGCGATTTCGGTGAGCAACCGATCGGCTGGGAAATTCACGTCTCGTTTTGTCGGCGCATTCGCCGCCTCGCGGAACATCACGAACCACGACTGGTGCGCGGCAAATTCCAACGGCACTGCGGTTCGGCCTTCCCGCAGACTCCACTCCGTGAGCGGACGATGCTCGCCTGTCACGGCATCCCACAATTCCGGTTGGCGGCCAGCGATGCGAAACACGCAATCCACCTTTTGCGAGGCATCGGCTTGATTGCTGATAAAGTAAATATCCGCTTCTTTGGAAACGCGATGCGTGAAAAGGAAGTTCGTTTGCGTCGTTCCGCGAAACTCAAGGTCCGACGGAAAATCGTCCGCGGCGAAAATCTGCTCCAGCGTTTTCCCCCAGACCACGCGGCCTTTGCCGAACGGGTGTTCGCCCGCAAGCCCGACGGTGTCCGAGCCCCAGATCTCTTGGGCCAGTGCCTTCACCTGCGAATCGCTTTTTGGAAAATTTTCGAGACTCGGCGAGCGCGAAGGCGGCAGTCCAACCACTGTGGCCCCGGCTTTGATCAACTCGCTGATTTTGCGTAGCAGTTCCGGCCGCATGGTTGCCTGTTCAGGCAGAACCAGCGCGCGATAAGAAACGCCATGCGGCAACGTCAGCAAGCCAGCTTTGACGGCAAGATTCTTTTCGATCACCTCGGCATTGATGAAATCGAAGTCGCGGCCGGCTGGCAGTTTCGGATTTTGCACGCCGGTCATTTTGGGCGCGTCTTCACCGATGAAATAAGCGACATCCGCGACGCGCGTGCCCTGCTGCAACAGCCAGCAGGAGCGCCGGAGATAATCGATCCACGCACGGCTTTGCTCGAACCAGGTATTGTGCCGGTTGAACTCCGTGCCGAACCACGCGTTCACGCCCGGAACTCTGTTTTCCCAAGGTTGATGAATATAGACGTGCAGCACGAAATGGTTGATCCCCTGGCAGAAGGCCCAATCGCCCAGCGCCTTCAGCTGGCGCGGCGCATTCCTGAAAGAAGGGCCGCCGGTGAACGCTTCCGCAGAGACGAGCGCCTTGCCGTACGTGTTCGCGCACGAAGAGGCAGCGCGGCATTCGATAAAACCGCGGCTCGGCCTGACCCAAAATTCACCACCGATTCGGTCGGACTCGCTGCCGTATTTGAGAAACTCACTCGGGAAGCCCCAATGGCCATAGTTCTCCAACCAAAGCCCAAGCCCTTCCTGATGGCTGGCGTCGCGCAGTCCGCCAACATACTCGGTCGCGATGCGATCAGCCACCAGCCGGCGTAGATCCCAGAGAAAGCGTTCGCTCTGATCCGCGCTGCCAACGATTCGTCCGCTCAACACGGGCAGCCACGGTTTTGGATCGTAGCCGTAACGTTCTGCAAAGGGTTTTCCAAATCCATCCGTCCAGTTCTGCGACCCCATTTCATAGCTGTCCGCGACGATCCGCGTGAAAGCCTTGCGGTCGGACGCGGGCATCCGCTTCAGCAACTCTCCCACAAACGCATTGAAGTGAGCCTGAGCGAATTGACGGTTCATCTTGTCCACTTCCAGCCCACGTCCTTCCGGCGAGGTCGGAGAATTCTGCGTGCCGGTTGGAGTCATGCCCGTTCGCTGAATCACCCAGTCACCCGCCGGGACGTCCCAATGCAACGTGCCATCCGCATCGAGTTGCGAGGAAAGATCGCGCACCGCATCGGGGCGGACCGCGAACTTCGGAGAGTCCGGCTCGGCCTGCGTCGGCCATAAATACGCGTCCCACAGTGGCGCCGGCGTGGGATGCATTTTGCCGAGCTGCTTTTCCACAAAGGATTCAAGTTGCGCCGCGCCCGACACATTGATTTCTGCCAGCGCCGCGATCTTGCCGCGCCCAAACAGATCCGTGAACACCAGGCGAAACTTCTTCGCCGTGATGGGGGCGAAGGCAATCGTCACGGGCCCGCGCGCGATCGGGCCAACGCCGAGGGCCAGGTTGGAACGATCAAACTTGAACTGGCGCACCGTGTGAAATTTGCCGTTGAGATCGGCGGTTTCAAAGCGAACCTCGGCGCCCAGCGGCTGCGCGGCGGGATGAATCATCAGACTGCGCGCGGTGAACGGTTGCGCCGTTTCAATCTCGACAGTGAAGGGATCGCGGCGCCCGCCAGCCCGGTCCGGAAAGGTCACGAACGTTTCCAAATCACCATCGACCAGTTTTTCCGCTCCCTTGACCGGCGGCGTGCAGGTCACGCGGGGCGATCGGGCGGCAAGCGAATCGTTATCAGCTTCGGGCGCGGGAAAGGCAAGCACGGCGACGTCTTGAAACGGCTCCTTCGGCACCGCGAGCTTTTGCGAAAAGTGAGCCGGGCCGCTGACGCGCGTCTCCGACGACACCAGATAGCGCATGGCCTGTTCGGGCTTGATCCATGGACCGCCGGACTGACTCCAACCGGGGCTGTTGAACAGGGCGATGTTCACGCCGGTGCGGCCGCCTTCGCGAATCGCGTGTTCGACCAATTGCCACCATTCTTCGCTCAAGACCTTGACCTTTCCGCCGGGGGAATCTCCCAAGAAAATATTTCCAACGAGCGCTTCACCGATGCCCACGCGGGCCATGGCTTCCAGATCGCGGGTGATGCCGTCTTTGGAAATCTGGTCGTCGATCCAATACCAATAGCACCAAGGCTTCGTCTCCGCAGGCGGCTTGGAAAAGCCGGCTTCCAAAGGGTCGGCCCAGACATTGGCTGCAAGGGCGCAAGTGGCGAAAAAGGTGAGCAGAATCGTTGTCTTTGTTTTTGTGCGCGTCACGAGCTGGATCATACAAATGGAATCGCGGCCGGAGTGGAACGATTCACTCGGGGCCTGATTTGAGGACAGAATACGAAGGCATTCGGTTCACTGCTGTCCGGCAGCGAACCGTGACCTGCTGACCCCTTCAATGCGCCGAGCCGACTTTTCCGCTCTTCAAGGTGGCGATCAAGAACTCCACGGGATTCGCGTATTTCAAACCCGTCACGCCGGGATACATCAGGTAATTTTCCACGCCGGTCGCTTGCAATTTCTCCTGAAGCGTCACGCCGAAGTTGGACGTGTGCGTCGGATCCTTCTGATTTTTGCCGAGCGCAGGCGCAACGCTGTAGTACAGGTAAATAGGGGGATCATCGGACGTGACCAACTCAAACGGCGAATATTCTTTGATCCACGGCATGATTTCGTCGCGGCTGTCGAGGAACTGCTGAAAACTCGAAATCTTTTTCGCCTTGTCGCCGTTCAATCCGAACGCATGTCCGCCGTAAACACTGTTGGGCGTCCATTCCTTCATCTGCTTGGGATCGAGCGAGGTCTGGGCGCCAACCACGCCGGCGCACATGAGCCGGGTCGATTCACGGGCGATTGGGTCCGCGCTTTTCGGATCCGCCATGTCGTCATGAAACGCGAGCCACAGACTGGAACAGGCACCAGCCGAGCCGCCACAGGCGCCGATCCGGGTCTTGTCGATATTCCATTCCGCGGCTTTGCTGCGCACGAATTGCAGCGCGCGGGCGGCGTCTTCGAGCGGCCATTTCACTGGCGGTTTGATTCCCGCGGCAGTGGCTGCCTGGACGTAGCGATAATTGATTGAAACGACGGAGATGCCCGCTGCCAGATAATTGCTGACGGCGGTGACGCGATCCTTGTCATTGGCTTTCCAACCGCCGCCATGGATGAAAAACAGCAGCGGCGTGGGCGTCTTCGATTCCGCTTTCCAGAAATCAAGCACCTGCTTTTCGTCGGAGCTGTAAGGAACGTTGGCCATCGTCGGCGGGATTTTGACCGGCTGGGTGTTTTCCGTGGTCCAGAACGCCGCATACTCCTTTTGAAATTCAGTGGGCGGGGCCTTGGGCTTCCTGGCAGGTTTGTCAGCCGCATGGGCATTGAGCGTCAGCGCGGCGAGAATCGTCAACGCCAGGGTCCGTGTGATGGAATGGAAATTCATGCTTCGTGTCAGTGCGATTGGAGATTCGATTTCAAAAGGTCTTGGATCGAGGGACAGCGACTAACTACTTCGGAACGGCCGCTCGCCAGCCGGCCACGGACTGGGCGGTGAGTTTTTCGAGCAGCTCCTTGTTTTCAGGATTGCTGGCGATGTTCGTGTTCTCCTGCGGATCGGTTTGATGGTCGTAAAGCTCCACTGCATCGACTTTGGAATGATCTGCCGCGCTGACCCAACGCGTCAGGCGGTAGCGCTCGGTGGCCATCGAGTAGCCCATGAGATTTTTTCGGCCGACTTTGCGCGGGT
>JBQCEJ010000045.1:0-12408 GCA_051960355.1 Verrucomicrobiota bacterium
TCGCTGGCGACGGCATTGCGATTGCCGGTGCGCATGATGTCACCGACGCGCAGCAACATGGCCCGGCCGATCGCGCCGTTGGGATGATACTTGGCGAAATCGCTTTGCTTGAAGCCGCGCGCCTGAAGCACAGCCATCGCCAGTGCGTCGCCCATGACCAGCATGGCTGTCGTGCTGGAGGTCGGTGCCAGATTAAAGGGACAGGCTTCCTTCGGAACGCGTACGTTCAAAACCCGATCGCTGTGGCGCGCGAGTGACGATTTCGCCACGCCGGTCATGGAAATGATGCGAACGGAAAAGCGCTTCAATGCCGGCAAAAGGTTCAGCAGTTCCTCGGATTCGCCGGAATAACTTAATGCGAGAATGACATCGCCGTCGTTCACGATGCCCATGTCACCATGCAGCGCATCAACACTGTTCAGCACCACGCTGGGTGAACCCGTGCTGGTGAACGTGGCGGCAATCTTGTGACCGACATTACCGGATTTGCCGATGCCAACGATGACAATTTTGCCTCGCTGTGAAATGGCTTCCACCATCGTGTCCACAGCCGCGTCAAAGGCGCCGTCGATCTGCGTCCGTACGGCTTTAAGCGCGGCCAGTTCGATGTCGAATACCTGTCGGGCTTTGGCGAGATGGCTCATGAGTTTCAGCCGCTAGTCGGAGTTCGGATACGAGCCGAGCACTTTGACAAAGCTGCATTCGTTGCCCAAAAGCTCAATGGCCTTGGCAACCTTGCGGTCCTGCTGATGACCATCGCAATCGATGAAGAAGAAGTATTCCCACGCTTTGCGCTTGCTGGGGCGCGATTCGATTTTCGTCAGATTGATGCGGCTGCGACGGAACGCTGCCAGTGCGTGATGCAGCGCGCCGACTTTGTCCGTGATGCTGACCATCAAGCTGGTTCGATCGTCGCCGGTGGGCGGACTGCATTGCCGGCCCAAAACGAGGAAGCGCGTGGCGTTGGCCGCGTTGTCCTGAATGTCCTGCTCCAGCACGCTCAGCTTATATTTTTCCGCCGCGAGAATGCCGGCGATCGCAGCCGTGTTCTTTTCCTTGGCGGCCAGTTCAGCGGAGCGCGCATTGGAAGAGGTCTCGACGATTTCAGCGTGCGGCAAATTATTTTGAATCCACCCGCGGCATTGAGCGAGCGACTGTGGATGCGAATAAAGCTTTTTGATCTGCGCGCGCGGCGAATTGCTGAGCAGGCATTGCTGCACGGGCAAAATGATCTGGGCGACGATTTTCAGGTCGCTGTCCACGAACATGTCGAGCGTGTGAGTGACAACGCCTTCGGTGGAATTCTCGACCGGCACGACCCCGTAATCCGCGCGGTTCTTGCTGACTTCCGCAAACACGTCCGAGATGGTTTTGAGCGGGGCGTAATGCAGGCTGGAACCGAATCGGCGAATGGCGGCCTGATGCGTGAACGTCGCTTCCGGCCCGAGATAGGCGATGGTCAGGGATTTTTCCAGCGAGAGCGCGCTGGACATGATTTCGCGATAAATGGCGCGGAGCGAATCGTCCGTCATCGGGCCCGCGTTCGACTTGCAGACGCGTTGCAGGACGGCGCGTTCGCGGTGCGGAGCGTAGATTTCTTCGCCTGCCTTGAGCTTGATTTCGCCGATGGCCAGAACGTGTTTGGTTCGTTCGTTCAGCAGTTGGACGATCTGGGCGTCAAGATGGTCGATTGCCTTGCGATGTTCGGGAATGTTCACAACGCGGGCAGAATGGAGAATTTCGACCGAAGAATCAAACCGGTTTCGCGTCAGCCGATTCGGGCGGAGTCCCACTTTCAGCCGTCTCGGTAACTTCGTCGACTGCGGCGCTTGGAGTTTCCTCCGCTGCTTCGTTGGCTTGCGGCGGTTGTGATTCACCTTCGGCGCTGACTTGCAGTTGCTCGGGCGGGGCGGTGGCTAGGCCCGGATCAGCCGTGAGCGGCGCCGCTGGCTTTTCGATGACAATGCGGCGGAGTTCGTCTGCGGCGGGCAAATCTTCAAGGCCGCGCAATCCGAAGTATTCCAGGAACAACGGTGTCGTGCTGTAGAGAGCCGGGCGTCCGACCACTTCAGCGCGCCCGCTTTGAACGGCCAGGCCGCGTTCGAGCAATGTCTGCATGGTGCCGTCCACATTGACGCCGCGGATCTGTTCCACCTCAGCACGAGTGATGGGCTGGCGATAGGAAATGATGGCGAGCGTTTCCAGCGCCGCTTGAGAGAGCCGCGGTGGTCGGGCTTTGACACCGACGAGCGCTTTGAGCCAAGGAGCGTAATCCGGTTGCGTGACGAATTGCCAGGAACCCGCGATGCAAGCGAGCCGATAGCTGCGCGCCGCT
Organism: Verrucomicrobiota bacterium; assembly: GCA_051960355.1. Classification (GTDB taxonomy): domain Bacteria; phylum Verrucomicrobiota; class Verrucomicrobiia; order Limisphaerales; family DASXHY01; genus DASXHY01. Next base: position 2,336 of record JBQCEJ010000045.1, read on the forward strand.
GCTTCGTGTTCCTGCGCCAGCTGCTCCAAGACCTCGATCAACTCGGGTTCTTTGGTTTTCTTGAGCGCCAGGACGACTTCGTTGTTTTCCGCGTGTTCCACGGCTCCGGCTAAAGCGTCCCGAATTTCTTTCAAACTCAGCGGCTTTTGCGCGGAAAAGAGCAGTGCTTCTAAGATAAATTTAAGCTCCATGCGAGGCAGATTCCGGGTTTTCGATTGGCGGTTCAGTGGCAGATTCGGTCGGGACGTCTTCTGGCGTCGGTGGAGTTGGGCGCGGCGCGGCGCGGCCAATCTCAATTTCAGCAAACGGGTCGGCCTGCGCGCAGACGAGTTGCTTCATGCGGATCAACTCCAAAAGCGCCAGAAACGTGCAGATCACTTCGGACCGGTTGCTCGCCTCGGCGAACAACTCGGAAAAGCGGAGCCGCGTGCGCTGAGAAAGCAGTGTCATCACATGCTCGATTTTTTGGCTGACCGACCATTTGTCTTCGAAGATTTCGCGCGTGTCGTCTTTCTTGGTGAAGCGTTGCAGAACCGTATTGACGGCGTTCAACAGATCAAAGATCGACACATCGGGTTTGGTCTGGGGCGCGTCAGACGTAAATTCCAGTTTCCCGGGTTGACGCGGAAAAATGTTTTCCTGTTGCGACTCGAGCACCTGCAATTGCGCGGCGGCATCCTTGAATTTCTTGTATTCAACCAGTTGCCGGATCAGTTCCCAGCGGGGGTCTTCGCCCTCTTCCTCGGCTTCAGCCTGCACCTGCTGTTCCACCGGCAGCAATTCCTTGCTTTTGATGTACATCAGCGTTGCGGCCATCACCAGAAATTCGCCGGCGATTTCCAGGTCGAGCATCCGCATGGTATCGATGTGTTCGATGAACTGGGTGGCCAGCTTGGTCAGATTGACTTCGTAAATGTCGACTTCCTCCTTCTTGATAAGATAGAGGAGCAAATCTAGGGGTCCTTCGAAGACCTCGAATTTGACTTTGTATTCTGACATCGGCAGCCAGTGGTTTTCCAGTGACGCAGGTGGACAGGATGCTACGCAGGGCCGTTTCGGTTGGCAACCAGAGAACGCCATTTGCAAAATCAGAGTTGTAACTAGCGCACTTGTAGAGTGGGGTTCTCCAACCGGGTAAACGCTCCTTCTGTACAAAAAGAAAAGCCGGACAACAGGTCCGGCCTTTTCACACACGGCACCGAGAACAATCGCAGTGCACGTCGTTACAATAGCGGACGCGGCGTTTCCGTACAGTCCCCATAACTGGGGACAGCCGTGTGAAGGTGACAATCGGCCGGGTAGCCGCCGCTTAAAGTCAGTTCGCCTTGCAGGACCACGGTCTCGTTCACCGTGGCGTTCACGCGAGCCTGAATCAGATTGCCGAGGCGGCCAGTGATTTCCGCCGCGAGATGGATGACCTCGCCGGGTCGGGCGCTGCCGAGGATTTTGATGCCGCGCATCGCCGTCAGTTTCAAACCGGGCAGGGCAGAAATATTCGGATCGCTTTGGGCCACCGTCCCGGCGAGTTGCGCGGCGGCTTCCACCAGCAACACACCGGGAAACAGCGGTTGCCCGGGGAAATGCCCGCGCAGAAAGGCCTCATCGCCGCGCACCGTGTATTCGCCAGTGCCGCTGATGCCCGGATTCAGCTTTGAAAGGTGATCAACGAAGCGGAATTCGGGGCCGTGCGGAAGCTGGCGAAGAGCCTCTTCGAAGGATGGGTTCATGCTTCAATGAATTGGCAGAGCGGGCGAACTCATTTCGCTTTCAACGGTTCGACGATCTTGAAATCGCTTTCAAGCTGCGGACGGAAAAGCGCCTCATCCAGCTTGGGATTTAAAACCGCGTTCGTGAAGTCGTTCCGCAGCGTCGAACCGTCAGCAAAGCGCAGTTCCGTGGCGCGCAACGCGAAATCATTCGTGCTGAAACTGATTTTGATGAGCGGCATCATGCGCCGTGCCGAGGCCGATTTGGGTTCCAGTGCAAGCTCGCAGGTGCCGTTGGTGACCGTTTGCGACTGCAGGCGAAAGCGCGCGTCCATCGCGGCCTGAGTGCGTGGAAAACCGGCTTCAAACAAGCCCAGCATGTCACGCCACGGACCGGAATCGTGAGCGCCCAGCGCATAACGCTCCACATGTTTCAATCTCGGCGAAATGATCAGCATCTGGTCTCCTGCGCGCACCGCAATGGTTTGCGGCGGATGGCCCAGTTCCCAACGGAAGAAATTCGGCTCGGCGAACCAGACGTGTCCGCTGGCGGTGAGCGGTTGCGACAGGGATTTCAAAGTGCGCGTCTGCACAAAATCGGCTGACCAGGTTTGGAAGTTTGTCTGCGCGGCCAACCAGGAGGTGAGCAGCGAATGGCCCTCAGCGGCAGCGGCCGTCATAGCGCCGGTTGCGGTGATCAGAAGCGCCAGCGCGAACTTTGCAAGGGCTCTTCGTGGAACCCCTCGTGCCGCATTGGAGGAAATCGAATCGGGTTTGAGCCGGCTTGGAGCCTCGGCTACTTGGGCCAGATAGGAACGAAGTGATACCATTGGTCGAGATGTTGATGGATGGCGGGTTCGAACGCACGCATGATTTGCTGCGTGAGCTTTTGGCGATTGGCACGATCGCGCAACCCGGCGCGTTCGTATGAAATGGGTGGCAGAATGTGCGCGGCGTAAGTGCCTTTGGTTCGTGGGATATAAACCGGCAGCAGAACACAACCCGACGCGCGCGCCAGTTCCGCGGCGGCGACCGAAGCGGGAAAAGGCCGTCCGAACAATTCCACCTCAACGGCTGTGGGTCCGGAGGGACGATCCATCAGCAGGGCGACCGTGGCGCCGGCATCGAGACGCTTAATGATTTCTAGAAAAGCGAATGGGTCGTTCCCGATCACCAGCGTTTCGATATTCCATCGTGCCCGCGAAGCTTGTCGCAGTTGCGTGAATTTTTCTCCGGGTTCTGCCAGCGTGATCACATAAAGTTTCACACCGCGCGGCGTCAGCCACGGACCGCCGACTTCCCAGTTGCCCAAATGCGGCGTGATCAAAAGGACACCGCGACCGGTGGCCTGTGCCTGCGCGAAGTGGTCCCAACCTGAAGCTGCGCCGAGCAGATTTTCAATCGGCTTGCCGGCTTCGTACAACCAGAGATCAACCAGTTTAACCGCGAACTGTTGAAAGAGAGCCTTCGTTTTCCGAGTGGCGGCGGCGCGATCATTTCCAAGGGCCGGCAAAAGATTCTGAATAACGATCTCGCGACGATGTCTGGCGACCGTGCAATAGAGCGCCGCCAGGCTGCGAGCGATGAGCACACAAAGACTGCGGGGCAGAAGGCGAACCAGCCAGAGTCCGGCGCGCCAAAACCCGGCGCGATAAAATGAGGAAGGGCTTGGAACTTCGCTGCCGGAATCGGGCGCGGAGGATCTCGGATCCGAATCGCGAGTTTCAGTGGCGTTGCCGTGAAAGCTTGTCCACCAGACCGGCAGCAGGAAATAGGACGTGAGAAAAGCGAAGCCGATTCCCGCGGCGCAAACCAGTCCGAGACTGGCCAGACCGCTGTTGCTGGAGAACGCATTCGATCCGAACCCCGCCACCGTGGTGCCGGCGCACAACAACAGTGCGCGGCCGAGAGTCCGGCGTGTTTCCCGGATGCGTCCGCCATGGCGGCGCAGAGCCAGTTGCATGTGGATGCTGTAATCCACACCGGAGCCGAGCAGCAGCGGCAGCGCCAGCATGTTCAGCAGGTTCCACGACCAGCCGCGCAGCGACATCAAGGCCCCGAGGCAGAGTCCGCTGAAAAGAAGCGCGGCGAGACTCAACAGCACCTCGCGGAGGGATTTGAAAGCGAGCCAGAGCGACAGCAAAAGCAGCGCGGCCATCGACAGCAGCACTTTCCAGAGATGGTGTTCAACCACTCTCAACAGATCCCCGCCGAGCCGGCTCCAGCCGGCGAGCCAGACGCCATCGCGCGGCAGTTCGGCCGTCCAAACGGAATTCACCGCCGGATTGGCATTAGTGGCCGGATACACCAGCGCGAGCGCGTAAAGATTGCTCGAATCCCGCGCGGTGACCTGATCGAAGATCCATTGGCTGACCGCATTGGTTGGCCAGAAGGTCTCGGTGGAGGTGGAGGCCTGACGCCAGCTGGCGAGCACATTTTCTGTGAAGGCGAGCGAGTTGGAAGTGAAGCCGTTCTGGCGCGCCGATTCATCCAGCGCTGAACTTTGGGCGGCCAATCGCCCGGCGGTCAGGCGATTCGAGCTTTGAATTTCGGGGCGCGGCAGCAAAACAACGGGTGAGTTGAATCCGCTGATCTGTTGGTTGGCGACCGCGCCATTTAAGACCGGCTGCGCGGCGTCCAGCTTCTGGATGATGTCACTGGCGTTGCGGCCGGAAAACAGCAGCCACTCGGGTTCGCGTTGATGGGTGAGATGCGTTTTGATCTGTTCCATTTCGGCGTAAGCCGGGCTGTTCTTGGGCCGGAGCGAGTTGGTGCTGTAATCGAGCACCGGAGGTTTCTCAAACAGGATCAGCGATGCCGCAGCTGCGATGATCACCGTCGCGGTCCAGCCAATGACCTTCGATCGGTTGCCGACCGGCAGCGCCGTGGACGGTTCGCCGGCGGCAGCGCGCGTTCGGATCCCAGCGAGAAGCGGCGGCAGAAACCAGTTCAGCATCACTATCGCCGCGAGCATGACGCCAATGGCCACGAGGGAACCCAGTTGCGCCAAGCCAGGCAACCCGCCGAGATTCAGGATCAGGAATGCTCCGGAGGTGGTCACGGCCGACCAGATGATACCCGGACCCAAAGCGCGGCGAAGCTGTCCAACAGACATGCCCGGCGCGTGCAGCGCTTCCTGGTACAACACCAACGCGTAATCCACGCCGAGGCCGAGCAGAATCGCGGCGAAGCCGATGCTGACTACGTTGACTGTGCCGAAGAGCAATCCGCCGAGCGCCAGCGTTCCGCCGAGCACCAGCGCCAGCAGCGCCAGAATCCAGAGCAACGGTTTGAAGCGACGATGCGCCCACCAAAACAACAGCACAATGATGACGATCGTGCTGCCGACAGATTTGCGCAGATCGCCTTCCATACCGCTCGAAATTTCAGAGACAAAGGCCGGGCCGCCGCTGTAGCCGATCCGGACGTCGGGAGCGATTTGGTTTTTGCTGCGCGCATTGGCGATGATTTGCTGGATGGCATTCAGCCACTCCAAACTGGCGCGATAGTTTTTGAGTTTGCCGGCGGTTTGAACCGACACGATCCGAAAGGTGCCGTCCGGCGAGCTGAACAGGTCCTGGCCTTGGCCGAACGAAGGCGCGGCGCCGGCGGTGCTGGCGGGCAGTTGAGTCAAACCGAATGGATCATAACTGAGGCGCGCGATATCGCCGGGCGACATGGAAGTGGCCAATTGTTCGCGCGTGCTGGCCAGCGTTTGGGCCGCTTGATCTGGAGCGAGGCGATTGGTCAGTTGATCGAAGATTTGCGGCGGTTGATTGAGCCAGAGATACGCCATCAGCTCGGCGGCTTCGCCGGGATGCTCCAGCCAGGGCGGCTGCCAGATGGCTTGGGCGACCAGATTGGTGGCCTGACGCAATTGCTCCGCGATGGCATGAGCGGCGTTCTCGGCCTGCTCCGGATCGCTCGATTGCACGGTGATGATGAGTTCGCGGCTGTTGGCAAAATGTTGTTGATAGAGTTTCAAACCCTGAACGGCCGGAACTTCCGCCGGAAGAAGATTCAAGACATCCACGTCGAAGCGCAGCCGTGAAAGGCCGATGACGATCAGCGTGAGCAGCAAGAGCCACAGGAACAGTCGGAAACGTCTTGGCCTCATTGGTTGAAGTAACCGGCCAGCGATTCTCCGGTCGAAGAGTTTTTCAACTCCCAGCCGTTGTTGGAATTATTCCAGACCCAGTTTTTGGCCGGTGATAATCCGGCGCAGGCGCGCGGCAATTGAAACCAACTGACGCGGGCCGGCGGCTGGCCGAGACCTGAGTAGCGCTTGTTTTGAGTCGGAGCTTCGATTTGCCAGCCGTTGCTTGAGGTTTGCGCGATCATCAGCGGCAGCGGCGTTTTGGTAAACTGAATGAAAGCGGCGCCGTTGCGGTTGGTCGCCATCAGGATTTCGCCGGCAATTTCCGGTGCGCCTCGCCGGGCGCGCCAGACCGCCTGGCCTTGCTGCACCTTCCAAGCGGGTTCAGAAAGATCCACTCGCGGAAAAGGGGGCAGGGTTCGGCAGCCGACGGCGAGCGCCATCAGCAGCAGCCAGATGGGAAACTGCCAAGTACGAAATGCTTGGACGCTTCGGGCGAACCGGGGCGCTGGAAAATTTTTTTTGAACATTACGCTGAAAATTTGTCAAAAAGATCAAATTGTTCAGCAGCTTAGAAAGAACCGTGGCTAAACACAACGCCGGCAAAAACCCATTTACATTTAGGGCGGACCTGCTATTTCGAGCAGCTCGACCGTCCCAAATGGAAACGCGATATGATTAAAGTTCAAGATCTGGTCAAACTTTTCGGCACGAAACGCGCGGTGGATGGAATTTCCTTTTCGGTTGAGCGCGGCGAGGTGCTTGGCTTTCTGGGGCCCAACGGTGCCGGCAAGTCCACCACCATGCGCATGATCACCGGGTTCATTCCGCCCAATTCCGGCAAGGTCACAGTCGGCGGCTTTGATATGGTGGAGAACCCGATTCCCGCCAAGCGGTTGATCGGCTATCTCCCGGAAAATGCTCCCGCTTATGCCGACATGACCGTGTATGGTTTTTTGAGTTTCTCCGCGGAGATTCGCGGATTGCGCGGCGATGCCAAGAAGCGCGCCGTGGCTCGTGCGGTTGAGATGTGCTTTCTCGAATCGGTGCTGCATCAGAGCGTTGAAACTCTTTCCAAAGGCTATCGGCACCGCACCTGTTTTGCGCAATCGATCATTCACGATCCCGATGTGCTGGTGCTGGACGAACCGACCGACGGTCTTGATCCGAATCAGAAACATGAAATTCGCGGGCTGATCCGTCGCATGGGTGAAAAAAAGGCCATCATTTTCTCGACGCACATTCTCGAAGAAGTCGATGCCGTCTGTTCCCGCGCGATGATCATCGATCGCGGCAAAGTCGTGGCCAACGGGACGCCTCGGGAATTGCGCCAGCGCTCGGAATTTGCCGGTGCAGTGACGGTGCGTGTCAGTGGCATTCCAGCCGCGGCGCTGGATCAAAAACTGCGCCAGCTTTCCACGGTGAAACGAACCGCGCTGCTTCAGGACGATTCCAACGGCGTAACGGTTCGGGCGTTTCCCCGCGCCGAGGTCAATGGCGCTCTGGCTCGCAGCATCGCGGAAGCGGCACAAGGCTGGCGCATCGAAGAACTCCACACGGAGGAAGGGCGTTTGGACGAAGTGTTCCGCAGCATCACGATGCCGGACACCACCGCAGCAAAGGAGCAAACGAAATGAATTCCTGGGCAAACATCAGAACCATCGCGAAACGCGAACTCGGCGCTTACTTCTCATCGCCGCTCGCGTATGTCTTTATCATCATCTTTCTCCTGCTCTCGGGATTTTTCACCTTCATGGTGGGCGGCTTTTTTGAGCAGGGACAAGCATCCCTGGCGCGGCCGTTCTTCGACTGGCATCCGTGGTTTTATTTGTTCCTGGTGCCGGCGGTCGGTATGCGTCTCTGGGCGGAGGAACGCCGGGTCGGCACGCTGGAACTGCTGTTGACGATGCCGATCACTCCGTTGCAGGCGATTGTCGGGAAGTTCCTGGCTTCATGGTTGTTTCTCGCGCTGGCGCTGGTGCTGACGTTTCCGATTGTCATCACCGTCAACTATCTCGGCAGTCCGGATAACGGCGTGATCTTTGCGGCGTATGTGGGCAGCTGGCTCATGGCCGGGGCGTATCTGGCGGTCAGTTGCATCACTTCGGCAATGACGCGGACTCAGGTGGTGAGCTTCATCATCGCGGTGGTGGTCTGCCTCTTTTTGATTCTTGCCGGGTTCCCGCCGGTGGTGCGATTGCTGTCCGGTTGGGCTTCGCCGTGGTTTGTGGACATGGTGACTTCGTTCAGCGTCATCACGCACTTTGAAGGTTTCCAAAAAGGCGTGCTGGATTCGCGGGACGTCATCTTCTTCCTGTCGATCATCGGTTTCTCACTGTTCACGACTGGCGTGATTCTCCGCGGACATCGCGCGGGATAAGAAAGGTTCGCATGCAGAAAAAATCTCTCGAAACAATTCTCTATTCGACCATTGGCGTCGTTGTGATGGCGGCCATACTCATCGCCGTCAATGTTATCACCGGCACTTTTCGGCAGCGGGTGGATCTCACCAAGGAAAAAGCCTTCACGCTCTCTGAAGGCACGCGCGCCATTCTCGGCAAGTTGGATGCGCCGGTAAAAATCCGCTTTTACAGCACGCAGAGCGACACGGCGACGCCCTACTCGGTGATGCTCAAATCCTACTCCAAAAAAGTGGAGGATCTGCTCGCGGAATACAAACAGGCATCGCACGGCAAGATCGTGATCGAGCGGTTTGATCCGCAGCCCGATTCCGACGCCGAGGATTCGGCGCGGATGGATGGAGTGGAGGAACAAACGTTGCCGAGCGGTGAAAAATTTTACATGGGCCTGGCGGTCAGCATGGGTTTGGATTCCAAGCAGACCATTCCGTTCCTTTCGCCGGATCGCGAGCGGCAGTTGGAATACGATCTGTCCCGGGCGATTTCGCGGGTGGTCACTCCGGAAAAGCCGGTCGTCGGCGTGCTGAGTTCGTTGCCGGTTTTTGGCCAGCCCTCCAACCCGATGATGCAGCAGATGGGCCAGCGCGGTCAGGAAGCCTGGGCGTTGATCGGAGAATTGCGCAAGGATTTCACGCTGCGGAATGTGCCGATGACCACTGACAAAATCGACGACGAGATCAAAGTGCTTCTCGTCATTCATCCCAGTGAAATTTCCGATGCCGCACAGTACGCGATCGACCAGTTTGTTCTTCGCGGCGGCAAGTTGGTGGCCTTCCTGGACACGCAATCGCTTGTCGGCAGTCAGCGCAGTCAAAACCCGATGATGGGCGCGATGCCGGGCGCGGGTTCGTCTTTGGACAAGTTGCTGAAAGCTTGGGGACTTCAGTTTGATACCTCGAAAGTGGTTGCCGATCGCAATTTCAAAATGCAGCTCGGCGGCGAAGGCGGTGCCGCGCAAGACCGTCCAGCGTGGCTGATGTTGACGCCGGAAGGCATTAACAACGATGACATCGCCACGGCGGAACTGGACAATATTTGGTATTTCTCAGGCGGTGCTTTCACCGGAACGCCAGCCGCGGGCTTGAAGGAAACTGTTCTCCTCAAGAGCACCAAGGATTCCCAGCTCGTCGAAGGCATGATGGCGAATTTCGCGGCGGATAACATTCTCAAGGAATTCAAACCGTCCGGAACCGAATATGCGCTGGCCGTTCGATTGACCGGCAAGTTCAAGACGGCTTTCCCGGATGGCAAACCAGAAGAGAAAAAAGACGACAGCAGCACGGACGCCAAGACGTCGCCGAAGCCTGCGGATACTTCATTGAAAGAATCCAAGCAGGACAGTGCGGTGATCCTGATCGGTGACGCGGACATGATCAATGACGACTACACGCTGCGCCGGATGAACACGCCTTTCGGCCCCATTGCCACGCCGTTGAACGCGAATTTGAACTTCGCGCAGAACGCGATCGAACAGTTGTCCGGCGACAGCAACCTCATCGCCGTTCGCAGTCGCGCGGTGATGAACCGTCCGTTCACCCGCGTGAAGGAAATGCAGGCGCAGGCCGAGGCGAAATACATGGCGGAAATCAAGAACCTGCAGGACAGCCGCGATCAGGCGGTCAATCGGTTGAGCGAACTGCAGCAGCAGAAGAGCCAGAACCAGCGTTACATTCTGTCGCCGGAACAACAGGCTGAAATCGAAAACCTGCGCAAACAGGAAGGTGAGATCGGGCGCAAGCTGCGGCAGGTGGAAAAAGATCTGCGGCGCGAGGTGGTCTCGATGCAACGCAGAATTCAATGGTGGAACATCGCGGCGATGCCCGCGGCGGTCGGCCTGGTGGGAATCATTCT
>JBQCEJ010000046.1:0-19852 GCA_051960355.1 Verrucomicrobiota bacterium
CTGGTAGCGTTTGAAAGTGGCAATGCGGCAACCGTGTTGCAATATACCAACGCTGCCGGAGTGAATATCACCGCGCAAATCCTGAGCGCCGAAGGTTACGCCCACACCAATTTGCTCCAGCCCGGCCAGTCCACCACGATCAGCATCATCGCGCAAGGTTCGCCCGCGCCGTTGAGTAAAACCGTCACGTTCGAGGCGTTCTGGAATCCGCAGGATCCGGGCGGCTGGGTCCGCGACCGCTTGAGTGTGGCAGTGCCCACGACCATCGGCGCCACGAACACGTTCACGTGGACCGGCGCGACGAGTGGCCCGTGGACGACTTCGGCAAGTTGGTCGAACAACACTGCGCCGGTCACCGGCGGTTCTGACAACACTACTCTGCGGTTTTTGGGAAGCGGCGGTTACATTGCGAGCAACAACCTGGCGGGTCAGTTCGATTTGAATGTGCTTGAGGCTAATAGCACCGCGGCAAATTCTGTTATCGGCAATGCGCTGCGCTTTAAGCCGGGTTCGCCATCTCTGAATGGGCCGCAGTTGAATCAGAACGGAGCAGGCCCGTTCACCGTGGCAAACTCGCTGATCCTCGATGCGGACCTTTCGCTGAACGCAAGCACCAGCGGCAGTGTGACGCTGGCGGGCGCGATCAGTGGCACGGGCGGATTGATCAAGAACGGCAGTCATGTCGTCACGCTAACTGGCATCAACAGCTTCACTGGATTTACGCGGATCAATAGCGGAGTGTTGCAGATCGGCGACGGCTCGAATAACGGTGAACTTCCAGATGGGCTCGTGACCAACAATGCCACCATGCGTTTTGTAGTCGCAACCAACACGGCCCAAACGTTCACCGGCACGATCACCGGCACGGGTGGCTTGCAAAAGCAGGGCAGCGGCGTGCTGATCCTAAGCGCGAGCAACTCTTTCAGCGGCAATGTCAGCATCGGAGCGCAGAACGTAAATGGTGGAGGATTGCGCGTCATGAATGACAACGCGCTTGGGACGGCGGTTGGCGCGACGTTCATTGGCGGCGGCAGTTCCGACGCGCGGCTGGAATTAGCGGGCGGCATCACGGTGGCCGAGCCGCTCACGTTGGCGCAGGACAACGGGCCAACGGTTCATCTGCTGAATGTCACTGGCAGCAACACGCTTGCGGGCAACATCACTTTGAATGGCGGTGGCAACACGTGGACGATTCAAAGCGATGCTGATCTCCTGACCTTCACCGGGAATTTCACCAACACTGCCGGGGGCTTTACGCGGCCGTTGCAGGTTCAAGGCGATGGTGATGGCGAATTGGCCGGGACGCTGGCGGACAGCAGCCTGAGCTGGCTGCAAATTAGGAAATACGGCTTGGGCACATGGACCATTTCCGGCACGGCCACGCTGCCGCAAGGCATTCAGCTGTTTCAGGGCAAACTGCTGGTGAATGGTTTCGTCAGCACGGGAAATGGTATCGGCAACACGGTCGTGAGTGGCGGAATGCTCGGTGGAACGGGCGTCCTGCTTGGGCCGGTGACAGTTCAATCCGGCGGCACGCTTGCGCCCGGTGCCAATGGCGTTGGCACGTTGACCATCAGCAATCACCTGACCTTCGCGGCGGGCAGCACCAACTGTTTTGAACTCAGCAAGGCAGTCGGCGTGAATGATTCCGTTCGCGGCGTTCGCACGTTGACGTTCGGTGGAACTTTGATTGTGACCAATCTGGCCGGTCTGCCCGCAACCAACGACACGTTCAAACTGTTCGATGCGACAAATTACGTCGGAGGCTTCGATTCGATTATTCTTCCGCCGCTGGACTCGGGTTTGGTCTGGTCAAATCGGCTGGCTCTGGACGGCTCGATCCAAGTCGTCGCTGCGCCCGCCACGCCGCCGCTCCTATTCGCCAGGTTCACGTCACCCAATACGCTTCAGTTCAACTGGACCAACAACGGCGCGGTCTTCCGGTTGCAGGCGCAGACCAATCCAGCCAGCGTTGGGTTGACGACAAACTGGTATCCGTTTCCGGGCGGCAGCAATCCGCCGGTAACAACAACGATTGACCCGGCTCAGGGCAATGTGTTTTATAGACTCATTAATCCATGATTTCTGGCCACGACTCTATTCATGCGCCTCAAGTTTGACCCTCGATCTGGAACGATGGCTCTGGCCATCCTGACACTGACGCAAACCCACGCGGCGTCGCCGGCCGCAGCAGTTCAATACAATCGCGACATTCGTCCGATTCTCTCCGAGAACTGCTTTGCGTGTCACGGCTCTGATCCGTCATCGCGCAAGGCGCATTTGCGGCTGGACAGCTTTGAGACCGCCACGTTGCGCAGCGAAGATTCACCGCCCGCGATCGTTCCTGGCAAGCCGTCGGAGAGTGAAATGATTCGCCGCATTTTCGACGATGGCGACGATCTGATGCCGCCGGAGGAATCGAACAAGACACTTACCGAGGCGCAGAAGAAACTGCTCAAGCGCTGGATCGCCGAGGGCGCAAAGTATCAAGCACACTGGGCGTTTGTCGCACCGACCCGACCCGAATTGCCGAAAGTAAAAAACGCCAGGTGGGTTCGCAGCCCGCTGGATCGCTTTATTCTGGCCCGCTTGGAACAGGAACGATTGAAACCCGCGCCCGAGGCGGATCGCTGCACGTTGGCGCGGCGTGTGTGTCTGGATCTGACGGGACTGCCGCCCACGCCGGAACAGTTGGCCGCGTTCTTGAAGGACAAATCGCCCGATGCCTACGAGAGATTTGTGGATCAATTGCTCGCCTCGCCGCAGTGGGGTGAACATCGCGCGCGGTATTGGCTGGACGCGGCGCGCTACGGCGACACCCACGGCATTCATTTCGACAATTATCGCGAGATGTGGACCTATCGCGACTGGGTGATCAACGCTTTCAACCGGAACCTGCCGTTCGACGAATTCACGATCGAAAATCTCGCGGGTGATCTGCTCCCGAACGCAACTCGCGACCAGCAGATCGCCAGTGGTTTCAATCGCTGCAACATCACCTCCAACGAAGGTGGCGCGATCGATGAGGAATATAAGGTCCTTTACGCCCGCGATCGCAACGAGACGACGTCGCAGGTCTGGCTCGGCTTGACCGCCGGTTGCGCGGTGTGTCACGACCACAAATACGATCCGATTACGCAGAAAGATTTCTATTCGCTTTCGGCTTTTTTCAACAACACCACGCAAAAGGCAATGGATGGAAACATCAAGGACACACCGCCGGTGATACTCTTGCCCAAACCGGCGGACGAAACGCGCTGGCAGCAACTCACGGTGGAATTGCCCGCGGCGGAAAAGAGCGTTGCGGCCCGCAAGGAAATGGCGCGCGGTGATTTCACCAACTGGCTCGCGCAACCGGACTTTGCGGCCATTCCCGGCCAGTTGCCAACCTCGAACCTTGTGTTCCAGGCGCGGTTGTCTGAAGGCGCCGGAGAGGAGATTCAGTACGAGACGACGGGCGCGATTCAGTCCGTGCCGCTGGGTCAAAACACCAACTGGCAGGCGGGCGCGATTGCCGAAAAAGCCTACACGGTCAGCGGGCAAACGGCGCCGGCGTTTGCGGACGTGGGTGATTTCGAGCGCACCAATGCCTTCAGCTACGCCGTCTGGGTGCGCGTTAAGGGAGACAAAAACGGAGCGCTGTTCGGGCGGATGGCGGATAAGGACGGGCAATATCGTGGCTGGGATTTGTGGCTCGGCGACGGGCGGCCGACCTTCCATTTCATTCACGACTGGCCGACGAACACGCTCAAAGTGGCGGGTAAGAAGGCGCTGCCCAATGATCAGTGGAATCATGTTTGCGTGACCTATGACGGTTCGTCGAAGGCCAAGGGCGTCAAGATTTACGTCAATGGCGAGTTGCAGAAAATGGACGTGCAGAAGAATGAACTCACCGGGACCACGCGCACGACCGTTCCCTTCAAGCTGGGACAGCGCGACACGATGTCAGCCGTGGAAAACGCGGGTTTGCAGGACGTGAAGCTCTTTGACCGCGAACTGCGGCGCGAGGAAATTCTCAACCTTATCCAGCTTCCGCGTTTGCAGTGGCTCGCCAGCAAATCGGCGGACCAACGCACGAAAAAGGAAGGCGACGAAGCCTTTTCCATCTGGCTCGACAAACTGGACGCGCCGTATCGCGAACGGGTGCAAGCTCATGAAAAATTGAAAGAGGAAGAAAGCGAAATCCGGGCGCGAGGCGCGGTTGCCTATGTGATGCAGGAGCGCACCAACGCGCCGGAAGCTTATCTTTTGTTCCGTGGCGAATACGACAAGCGCCGCGACCGCGTGACACCGGACACGCCCGGTTTCCTGCCAGCCATGCCGTCGGAGTTGCCGCACAACCGCCTTGGTTTTGCCGAGTGGCTTGTGCGCCCGGAAAATCCGCTGATGGCGCGCGTCACCGTGAACCGTTTCTGGCAGGAGCTTTTTGGCGCGGGCATTGTTGAAACCACTGGAGATTTTGGCGTCGCCGGCGATTGGCCGTCGCATCCGGAATTGCTCGACTGGCTGGCGGTCGAGTTTCGCGAGTCAGGCTGGAATGTGAAGAAATTGTTCAAGCTCATGGTCACGTCGGCGACGTATCGGCAATCGGCGGTGACGACGCGGGAAAAAGTGGAGAAGGATCCGCAGAATCGTTTGCTGGCGCGCGGTCCGAGATTCCGGATGGACGCTGAGATGGTGCGGGATTATGCGCTGGCGGCAAGCGGTTTGCTGGTGGAGAAAATCGGCGGCCCAAGCGTGCGTCCCTACCAACCGCCTGGCATTTGGGAGATGGTCGGCATGCCTGGCGGTGACACGCGCAAGTATGTTCAGGATCAGGGCGACAGCCTTTATCGCCGGAGCGTTTATACGTTTTGGAAGCGCCAGGCGCCGCCGGCTTCCATGGAAGTTTTCAATGCGCCTTCGCGCGAAGTCTGCACGGTCCGCCGTGAGCGGACGGATACGCCGTTGCAGGCATTGGTGACTCTCAACGATCCGCAGTTTGTCGAGGCCGCGCGACATCTCGCTCAGGAATCATTGCAGCAGGGCAAGATCAATGACGCGGCGCGGCTGGATTTCATGGCGTTGCGTTTGTTGGCGCGGCCATTGAGCGCGAAGGACCGAAAAATTGTGAACGGCAGTTTGGGCGGCTTGCTCGCGCATTATCGTCAGGCGCCAGACGAGGCGCGGAAATTACTGGCCGTGGGTGATTCGCCGGCAGACCCGACGCTTGATGTTCCGACGCTTGCCGCTTACACGATGGTTGCAAATCAACTGCTGAACCTGGACGAAGTCCTGAACAAATAAACGCATGAGCCATTTCCCCGAATTTAACCCGCATCCGGTGTTTCAGGACTACGTTCGTTACGAGACGCGGCGGCAATTTTTCAAACGTGGCGCCAGTCTCATGGGCACGGCAGCCCTGGCGATGCTGGCGCCCAATCTGGTGTTTGGCGCTGAGAAAAAGGCTGCTGCCGCGCAGGACGCAAACAAAATGCTGGGCGCGATCGGCCCGCATTTCCCGCCGAAGGCCAAGCAGGTGATTTATCTCCACATGGTGGGCGGGCCGTCGCAGTTGGACTTGTTCGATTACAAACCGAAGCTCGGCGAGTGGTTCGACAAGGATCTGCCGGATTCGATCCGCATGGGCCAACGCATTACGACGATGACCAGTGGCCAGAAGCGGTTGCCGATCGCGCCGTCGAAATATAAATTCGCGCAACACGGCAAGAACGGCATGTGGATTTCCGAGCTGTTGCCGTGGACGGCGAAAATGGCGGACGATCTTTGCTTCATTCGCTCGATGAACACGGACGCGATCAATCACGAGCCGGCGATTACGTTTATGCAGACGGGCAATCAGATCGCTGGCCGCCCGTGTCTCGGATCGTGGGTTTCTTACGGATTGGGATCGATGAACGAAAACTTGCCGACCTTCGTGGTGCTGGTCGCCAAGTCCACGAACACCGAACAGTTGCAGGCCATTGGGAATCGGCTCTGGTCCGCGGGTTATCTGCCGGGGGAACATGCCGGCGTTTCCTTCCGCACCGCGGGCGATCCGATTTTGTTCATCAACAATCCGCCGGGCGTGGACGCAAAAGTGCGCCGCCAGATGCTGGATGGCTTGCAGGCGATCAACAAAATCAATTTCAAGACCGTGGGTGATCCGGAAACGCACACGCGCATCCAGCAGTATGAACTGGCGTTTCGAATGCAGGCCAGCGTGCCGGAAATGGCGGACATCGGAAATGAACCGGAGGCGACCTACAAGCTTTACGGCGACGAAGCCAGGAAACCCGGCACGTTCGCGAACACGGCGGTGCTGGCGCGGCGTTTGGTCGAACGCGGCGTCCGGTTTGTGCAGATCTATCACAATAACTGGGACACGCACGCGAACGTCTCGGGACGTCTCCCGGATCAATGCCGGGATGTGGACCAGGCATGCTACGGGTTGATTCAGGATTTGAAACAGCGCGGCATGCTCGATTCCACACTGGTGGTCTGGGGCGGTGAATTCGGACGCACCATCTATTCGCAGGGCGAACTCACCAAGACCAATTACGGCCGCGACCATCATCCGCGTTGCTACACGATGTGGATGGCGGGCGGCGGTGCGAAGCCGGGATTGATTTACGGCGAGACGGATGATTTCTCCTACAACATCGTGAAGGATCCGGTGCATGTTCACGATTTCCACGCCACGGCGCTGCAATTGCTCGGCTTCGATCATCTGCGGTTCACCTACCGTTACCAAGGGTTGGATCAGCGGCTCACCGGCGTGGTGCCGGCCAAAGTGGTGGAGGGATTACTTGCTTGATTGGCTGCGGCGCGCGTGGATTCAAATCGTAATACTGTTGGGGTATTTCTGCTGGTTGATGGCCGCGATTAAACTTGGGCGACAAACTAAAACCGAAGATCGTCCATGAAAAACAGACTCCTCCAATTCGCGTTTGCCGGCCTGATGGCGTTGACGCTGCTGGCAGCGGGCGTTGAGCGTCGTCCGAACTTTTTATTTGTCTACACCGACGATCAGCGTTGGGACGCCATGGGCGTGGTGCAGCGCGAGCAAGGCGAACACGCGCGTTTTCCCTGGTTTACGACACCCAATATGGATCGGCTGGCGGCCGAGGGCATTCGCTTTCGCAATGCGTTTGTGCCGCTCTCGCTCTGTTCGCCCAGCCGCGCCGCGTTTCTCACCGGCCGCTACAATCATTTGAATGGCGTGGCGGACAACTTCACGCATTTCCCGGCGAATGCAGTCAGTTACGCCACGCAATTGCGCCAGGTCGGTTACTCGACTGCTTACATCGGCAAGTGGCACATGGATGATCAACACGAGCGGCCCGGTTTCGATTACGCGGCGAGCTTTGTGGGGCAGGGGATTTACTGGGATTGTCCGATGGAAATAAACGGTCGAGCGGTTCCCACCAAAGGCTGGGTCGATGACGCGGTGACCGATCGGGCTATCGAACATCTGCAACATCTCGCGCATGAGAATGATCATCCCTTCGCCATGGTGATTGGCTTCAAGTCGCCGCATGAACCTTGGAGTCCGCCGACGCGCGCGCAAAATCGTTTCGCCAACGCCCAGGCGCGTCCGGTGGCGAATATGAAAGCACTTGCCGCCGGCATCAAAGAGCCGGAATGGAATCCAAATGATCCCAAGAACCTGAATTACTTTCGCGTGATCTCGGCCGTGGACGATGATCTTGGGCGGATTCTCGATGCCTTGGATGAATTGCACTTGGCCGAGAACACGGTGGTCGTGTTCACCAGCGATAACGGATTTTTTCGCGGCGAACACGGATTGCACGACAAACGTTATCTCTACGACGAGTCGCTGCGCATTCCGTTCATCGTGCGTTATCCGAAAGGGATTCAACAGCCCGGCGCGATGGACGAAATGGTTTTGAACATCGATGTCTGTCCGACCTTCCTTGAACTGGCTGGCGTGACAATTCCAAATGACGTTCAGGGCCGCAGCTTCGTGCCGTTGCTGGAACGTCGCGCGACGGATTGGCGTCAATCGTTCCTGGCAGAATATTTTGTGGAACTGCGCTATCCGTATGTGCCGCCGCAGATCGGTGTGCGCACGCAGACCGCCAAGCTGGTTCAATATCCGGGGCACCCGGAGTGGACGGAGGTCTTTGATGTTGCCAGTGATCCTTACGAAACGAAGAATCTGGCCAGCGATCCGGCGCATGTCGGCTTGAGGAAAAAGTTGGAAGCCGAATTGCAACGATTGCAACAGCAGACCGACTTCCTCGTTCCTGAATCGACGCCGTTTCCAAAACCCAAACCCAAATCCGCCGCGCAACTCCTGCCATGAAGACATTCAACCGTCGCAACTTTCTTTACACGAGCGGCGTGCTGGCGCTGGGCTCGGTTGTCGCGCCCACGATCGCTGCCGCCAATGATCCCGCCGCGGAAAGCGCGCCAACCATTTTTGGCAGCGGCGATTTCCGGTACGAATACGTGCCAGCGAAGCTGCCGTTGCCGGCGGGTGTGAAGGTGAAAAATGCGCACGGGCTTTGCCGCGACCGAGAGGAGAACATTTACTTCACATTCGAATCGCAGAGCGTGGATGAAACAACCCGCGTCTTGATTCGGTATGCGCGGGACGGCACCGCGCCGGTGTTGCTGGGGGATCCCAAGCTGGCGGCGGGCGTGCCGCACGGCTTGAACATCGCTTACGAGCCGGACGGACAGGCGTTTCTGTATCACGCGAATAATCAAGCGACGATTCACAAGACCACGCTCGATGGCGAAATGGTGTGGACGCAGAAATGGCCCGCGCAGATGGGGAACTTCAAGCCGACCGATACGATTGTGATTCCGGGCACGGATCGTCTTCTGGTCGCGGACGGCTATGGCAGCAGCATGATTCACGCGTTGAGAAAATCCGACGGTGTGTATGCTGGCAAATCTTGGGGCGGAAAAGGCGCGGAACATGGCGAGTTGAACTGCCCGCACGCGATCACGTTCGATCCGCGCCGTCAATTGCTGCTCACGTGCGATCGCAGCAACAAGCGAATGGAATACACCACGGCAAACGGCCTTTATCACAGCACGATTGACGCTAAGGAAATCACCGCGCCGTGCAATGTGGATTTCTGGGGCGACTACGCGCTGGTGCCGGATCTGGGCGGTCCGGTTTATATTTTAGACAAGGATAACCGGGTGGTTTCCACTTTGGATGTCGGGCAGGTGCTCGGCGCGGCTGGTTTCAAACATCCGCATGATGCCATCTGGCTGGAGAATGGTGACATCGTGATCGGCACCTGGAATCCAGGTCGCTTGGGCTATTGGCGTCGGCTCTCGAACCGCGCGTGATCTGGCCAGCGCTCTACTCGTCGCCTCCGGTGTCCGGTTTCTTCTCCCAGCGACGCTGAGTGCGTTCTGGCAATGCGGTGTCCACGACCGCCGAATAGGTTCCGTGCCCAAACTTCTGCTCGATTGCCTGCTGAAATTCGATGGAGGGAGAAATCCGGTAACGGTCGTGGACATCGATGTAGATGAAGCCGCCGGAGGTGTGTTCCATGCGCAGGAAGAGCTGGCATTTTCCGGGATGCGCCGTGACCAGTTGATGAATGACTTCCAAGTTTTCGAAGTTCAGATGCGCCGTGCTCAGTTTTAAATAGACCTGCTTGGTGTATCTCCGAGGCGCGCTTTCCAGCGGCATGATTTCTTGCGGGAAAATTTTGGGCTTTTCATCGCCAGTGTTGACTTCGCCAATGACCAGAATCGGTTTGTTGGTCACCAGCAACTCGCGATACTTGTCGTAGTTCTCGTTCATGCAAAGGATTTGGACGGAGCCTTCCAAATCCTCCAAGGTCACCATGGCGTAGGGCTTGCCGCTCTTCTTTGAAACGCCTTGTTGAACGGCTGCGATCATTCCACCAATGCGTGTGACGCTGCGATTCGGCAACTCGGCGAGCTTGGCGGTGGTGGCCAGCGAATACTTGTCGAGAATGGGCGCCAACGGGGTCAGCGGATGGCCGGTGACATAGAAACCGAGCAATTCCTTTTCGTGCGCCAGCAGTTCATGTTGCGGCCATTCGGGCAAGCCGGTGATGGCTTCGGGCATGGGAGCGGATTTTTCTTCAAGTGCGCCGAACAAGGAACTCTGCCCGCGTTGACGATCGGAGATGATGCTGGCGGCCCGCGCCAACGTGCGATCGATTTGCGCAAAGTGCGTGGCGCGAGTCTGACCAAAGCAGTCGCACGCGCCGGACTTGATCAACGCTTCCAGAACTTTCCGGCCGACGGATCGGCCGTCGATCCGTTCGCACATGTTCGCCAGCGAGTCGAATTTTTCCCCTTCGCGTTGCGCCTTGAGAATGGCTTCAACGGCCATTTCACCGACGCCTTTGATGGCGGCCAGTCCGAAACGGATGGCTTGTCCGTCCTTGGTGGGCGCGAAGAAGACCTGGCTTTCCGTCACATCCGGCGGCAGCACCTCAAGGCCGAACGACCGGGCTTCAGCAATGTACAGGCTGAGCTTGGCGGTGTCGGCCATATCGTTGGTCATCATCGCGCAGAAGAACTCGACTGGGTAATTCGCCTTCAGGTAAGCGGTTTGATAAGCAACGATCGCGTAGGCCGCTGCATGCGATTTGTTGAAGCCGTAACCGGCAAATTTTTCGAGCAAATCGAAAATCTGGTTCGCTTTGGCCTTGGGAATTTTATTTTTCTCTTCGCAGCCTTTCACGAAAGACGCCCGCTGCTTGGCCATTTCCTCGATCTTTTTCTTGCCCATTGCGCGTCGCAACAGGTCCGCGCTGCCCAGCGTGTAGCCGGCGAGATATTGCGTCGCCTGCATCACCTGTTCCTGGTAGATCAAAATCCCGTAGGTTTCCTTGGAGATCGGTTCCAGCAGTGGATGCTCGTATTCCACCTTCACTTCGCCGTGCCGACGTTTGATAAATTCCGGAATGAGATCCATCGGTCCGGGGCGATAGAGCGCCACCAGCGCGGTGATATGCTCGACGCTGGCGATCTGGAATTTGCGGCAAAGATCGCGCATGCCGCCGGATTCCAACTGGAAGACGCCCAACGTTTCCGCGCGGTTCAGCAGGTCGTAAGTTTTCTTGTCGTCCAATGGCAGGGAATCGATCGGCACGTCGATGCCCCGCGTTTTCTTCACCATCTCGCAGGCATTGCGAATCACAGTGAGTGTTTTCAGCCCGAGAAAATCCATCTTGAGCAAGCCCAACTCGCCGACGGGATTCATCGCGTATTGGGTGACGATCGTTCCCTCTTCGTCCTGTTTCAGCGGGAGCAGGTTCACGAGGGGTTGATCGCCAATGACAACGCCGGCGGCATGCACGCTGGAATTGCGCGTGAGATCTTCCAGGACGAAGGCCGTGTCAATGAGTTCGCGCGTGACGTCTTCGGTTTCGTAAGCCGTCTTGAGCTCGGGTGATTGCTTCAATGCTTTGGCCAGATCCATTTTCAGATCCGTCGGAACCATTTTGGCCAGGCGATCGCAGTCGCCGTAGCTGAGACCCATGACGCGGCCGACGTCGCGGACCACGGATTTCGCTCCCATGGTGCCGAAGGTGATGATCTGGGCCACCGCATCGCGGCCATATTTCTGCCGGACGTATTCGATTACATCCGCGCGACGATCGTCGGCGAAGTCGATGTCGATATCCGGCGGATTGACGCGTTCGGGATTGAGGAAACGTTCGAACAGCAGCCCGTAACGAATCGGGTCCACGTTCGCGATTTCCAAAAGATACGTGACAAGCGAGCCGGCGGCGGAACCGCGCGCCACGCAGGAAATGCCGACGCTGCGGCCGTACTGCACGAAGTCAGCGACGATCAAGAAGTAGCTGATGAACCCGGTTTTCTCGATGACTTTCAGTTCGAGCTGAAGCCGATCGATCACCGCCTGAACTGCGGAAGCGACGTCCGGCGCAAATGGTGGCGTGAGGGGCTGCGGCGCATTGGAAGCATTCGTTGTTGCGGTGGGCGCTGCATCCGGCTTTTCGCTGGATGGAGAAAACGTGGGCAGACGTTTCGGGTCTTCAACGCTTTCAACGATATATTCCTGACCCTCGGCGCGGGCGTGGAGCCCATAGCGCTTGCGCAATCCGTCCGTGAGGATGTGGCGCAGGTAACCTTCGCGGGTGAAATGTTCCGGAGGACTGAAGATGGGATAATGCAACTTGCCGAACTCGATCTCGACATTGCATTTTTCGGCGACTTCCAGCGTGTTCTGAATCGCTTCCGGAATTTCGGCAAAGCGCGCTTTCATCTCCTCGGGCGAGCGAAGATAAAACTGCTGCTCGGGATATTTCATCCGCTTGGTGTCGGCGAGCTGAGTCTGAGTGCCGATGCAGATGAGACAGTCGTGCGCGTGCGAATGGCCTTTATCGATGTAATGAACATCGTTCGTGGCCACGAGCTTGAGACCAAATTCTTTGGCCCACGGAATCAAATGCCGGTTCACCTTCGCCTGCTCCGGGATGTTGTGATTCTGAAGCTCCAGATAAAAATTCTCGGCCCCGAACGTTTGTTTGAACCAATCGAGGGTTTCGCGCGCGCGCGGCAACTGATCTTTGACAATGCTTTCCGGGATCTCACTGGCGAGGCAACCGGAGAGGACAATCAGTCCGTCTTTATTGGCAGCCAGCAGTTCTTTGTCGATCCGCGGTTTGTAGTAATACCCTTCGAGATGCGCGGCGGTGGTGAGCTTGACCAGGTTTTTGTATCCGACCTCGTCCTTGGCCAGGAGCACTAGGTGATTGTAAACATCGCGGCCGCCGTTGCTCGATTTCTTATCATGCCGGCTGCCGGGCGCGACATAAACCTCGCAGCCGATGATCGGTTTGATGCCTTTTTCGCGGGCGCTTTTGTAGAAATCGATGGCGCCGTACATCACGCCATGGTCGGTGATGGCCATCGAAGGAAACTTCATTTCATGCGCTTTGTCCATCAGCCGGTCCAACCGGCAGGCACCATCGAGCAAGGAATACTCGGTGTGCAAATGAAGGTGAACAAAATCCGCATGCGACATGCAGATACGTTAACCTTGGACGTTGAGCGCGCGCAAGGAAGGGATGCTTGCGGAGGAAATTGAGACGGAAGATTCCGAGAAAATGCGCCTTAATTTGTCTTCAACTTGCGATAGGAACTGGCGATCTCTCCCGGAGACAAGGCGCGACTGTAAATGGAAACTTCGTCGATCAAACCTTTGAAATAGCGTGTGCCGACACAATCCCCCGGATCATCCACTTTGCCGTCCTCGGAACCGATGCTGAGAAAATTCCGCTGGCGCATCGGTGAAATTTTTCCATTGTGAAACCGAGGAGCTCCCCACGCCTGTCCGTCGATATAGAGTTGCAGTTTGGTTCCATCATAGGCTCCGACGATCTGGTGCCATTGATCGCGAGTGACCACGGCGCCGCCGTTCACGCCAAGCCCATTTGGAGCCTCAGAGGTGTCGATCATTGTGGCGCCCCGATCGGTGCTGATCACGAAATTGATTCCACATTGGGTGGTGTAGCCTGGGGATATCTCAATTCCAAAAACATCGCACGTGACCAGACCTTGGCAGCAGGTGTCCATTAGGTTGTCCGAATCAGCTTTCATCCAGAACGCGATCGTCAGTTGATTCCCTGGATCCAATGTGGTGGATCGCGGTACGTTGATGGTGCCGCGCTTTCCATCGAACCGAAACGCCTGACCTTTTATGCCATGGTCGAACTGCACGTTTTGCAAGGTGGCATAATTCCCACTCACCTTATCTCGACCTGCGTCTTCAGCCTGCCATTGCGCAAGTAGATCGGAATTCTGGAGCTCAGCCGGTGCTGGGAAGAACCACACGGACAATCCAGCCAAAAAGGGAAGCGCAACAATGCCGATCACGATCAGTTTGCGTCCAGAAATCGGTTTGGAGCGTTTCGGGCTTTGTTCCGCAAGTTGTGAAGTGACAGGGTCTATAGCCCGGATGTCGGTGCGGATTTCGCTGATTTGCTGATACCGGCGAGCAGGTTCTTTTTCCAAAGCGCGCAACACGACTTCGTCAAAGCGAACATCGACTTGAACCCTTTCGGACGGCGGCGCAAAGCGTCCAATGGGCAGTTCGCCCGTGAGCATTTCGTAAAACACCACGCCGAGCGAGAAGATATCAGCACGATGGTCCACCTCCTGAGGACGTTCAATCTGTTCCGGCGCTATGTAGTGAGGCGTACCTACCACTTCTTTGTCACGGGTCAGACGGAAGTCTGCGGGTTCAAGGCCAAGTATTTTTGCCAGGCCAAAATCTGCGATTTTTACCCGTCCCTTTTTATCGATCAGCACGTTTTCGGGCTTTATGTCGCGATGAACGATGCCTTCGTCATGTGCAAATTGAAGCGCTTCGCAGATTTGTGGGATGATGTTCAGAGCCTCTCGGGAGGGAAGGCGTCCGGCTTGCTGCATCTGGCGGAGGTTGATCCCATCCACATATTCCATCATGAAATAATGAAAGTGGTCGGTTTGCCCGACGTCATAGACCGCCACAATGTGGGGATGGCTTAGTTTTGCAAGCGAGCGAGCTTCTCGAGTAAAGCGCTCTTTGAAGCTTGGATCGTCGACGCTGCGCGTGAGGAGCACCTTGAGAGCCACATATCTATCCAGCGATGGTTGGCGGGCTTTATACACGACCCCCATTCCACCCCAGCCGATAACATCGATAATCTCAAGATGAGGAAATTCCTTTGCAACTTGATCAAGTGGCGGGGGCGCGGGCCGTTTGTTGGTCCGTTCGCCCGCGCCCCCCGCGTCACTACCGATCCCCACTCGGATCATGCATTCAGGACAAAGCCCTCCCGGCGCGCCGGGGAAGATCAATTTGTCGCAATAAACGCATTTAACCGGTTCGGTCATGCTCCTTGGCGTCTGAAGAGCATATTCGGTCCGGCGTCAGTAGAACTGGGTGCAAGTGCCTTCATGCTGCCACAGGACTTTATTTAAAAGCACGGTTTCAGCATGGCCATCGGCATAGCCGCGGTTTACTGAATGGCTATTCCGACCGTACATTTTCCAGACTCCGGAGGAGGTTTCCCCAGAGGCAGTCGGATGTCCTCCGTAGGCGTGTTCTGGATTGTGATCTGAGCCGGACGTCGTTGTGAGAATGTCTGTAATCATTGGCTGGCGGCTGGCCAAAGGATCATCCATGCGG
Source organism: Verrucomicrobiota bacterium (assembly GCA_051960355.1). Classification (GTDB taxonomy): domain Bacteria; phylum Verrucomicrobiota; class Verrucomicrobiia; order Limisphaerales; family DASXHY01; genus DASXHY01. The sequence goes on from JBQCEJ010000046.1 coordinate 15,152, forward strand.
GTTGGCCATCCTTCGTTGCGTTGGAGCTTCGTTCCGCTCAAGGCTGCAAATTCCGGGCTCGGGAAAAGCTTTTTGGGATCCATACCTTTGACAGGTCTGGGCACCCACCAGCAATGTGACAGCAGCAGCATGTTCCCCCAGACGCGGTTGTAATAAACACTGAGGTCCTCCATTGAGGAAATGCCCCGTCCGTAGTTCAGATTGAACCAATTGTTGGCAATTTCCTGCTCTTGGCTGCGAGCCGGGCAAAACCACATTGGCGGTTTTACGTTGTAAGCCACCATATTCGTGATGAAAGCCGGATCAAGGTCCCAAGTATTGAAGCCGCTGGGGATTTGAACGAATGATGGCAAACGCCCTCGAACATCATCCGAGGCATAAACATTCGCAGCGATCGTCCACTGACGGTAGTTGGACAGGCAGTTGACCACGCGCGCGCGAAGTTTGGCTTTGGACAGCGCCGGCAGGAGCATGGCTGCAAGGATGGCGATAATAGCAATGACAACCAGAAGTTCGATCAGGGTAAACCCATAAATCGACTCTGGGCTGAAAGCGGAGCCGCCGCAAACTGCTCGGCGGCGAATACGCCTTGGCATCGGCGATAGACTGTTTAAAACCAGAAGTGGACTGGTTGTCATACGTGTAATCGGAAAATTTGACGGAAGGTTACCAACTTTCAGGTCGAAAGCGCTTGGAGCAGGTGCTGAAGCTCTTCTTCCACTTCCCCAGCCGTTGAAACAGTATCGGCAATCGTTTTCCTTAACAATTCGCGATAACGCTGACGCAACCGGTGCACCGCGACTTTGATCGCTCCTTCAGTGGTGCCGAGAGTGCGGGCGAATTCGCTATAGGGAACATCGGCGCGCCTGCTGGTCAGTGCAAAACGCAACGTCGAGAACGCCTTTTGCTTGTTGCCCTCGCGGTATTCACTTTCCAACTGCGCGTAAACGTCTGACAAGACCTTGAGTGCCCAACGGCGCTCGTAAAGTTTTTCCGGATTCAGATGCTCGCTTGGTTCTTGGAGGAATTGGGCTTCAGCGGAGGAAAAATCGACCGGAAACACTTGGCCGTTACCTCTTTTTTGTGCCCGGTTTTTATCCCATTCATCGGCTAAAAACCGCTTAAACATTACGAGTAGGAATGTGCGGAACTTGCCCTTTTCCTTCTCTACATTCTGAAGCTGATTCTTCTTTAGTAGCTGGGCGAAGAATTCCTGCGTCAAGTCCTGGCAATCGTGAGGAGAATGGCCTTGCCGACGCACGAAAGCGTAAAGAGGCGGCCAATAAGTCTGACACAGCATTTCCAAAGCCGCCTTCGATTGCGGCTGATCTCCTTCGCATGCCGAAAGAACGAGCGACCAGCGGGTGGTGACAAAGCAGCCGAGGTGCCGGGGTTCGGTTGTGCTGTCAGAATCCATTCTTGCGCACACGCTAGCAGCGGCTGTTTACAAAGTCGAACGCTATGAAACCGCGCGACTGAATGACGCTGGAAAGTGGTGCTTTTGATTTGCGCGGATACCAGGCGCCCGTCACTATCCGCCGCCAGATGGAACTGACCGAAAAGCCTTCAAGTCTTGAGCTCCCGACCAGGACGACGCAGTGGCTGACCTCGACATCGAAGCTTCTGGCGCTTTTCGCCGGCTACTTCCTTCTCCAGGTTCTGCTGCGTTGGATCACCTCCGGGACCACCGATTTGGACGAAAGCGAGCAGTTGCTGGCGACGCAACAGTTGCAATGGGGTTACGGTCCACAACCGCCGCTTTTCACCTGGCTGCTTTTTCCGCTGGTGCAAGCTTTGGGACCCGGAGTCCTCGCGATTGCGATTCTCAAGAACGCGTTGCTGTTCGGACTGTATGCGGTGACTTACGCCAGTGCGCGACTGGTGGTCGCCGAGCGCCTGCGTTCCGCCGTCGTTGCACTCTCTCTGTTGTTTCTGCCGCAGATCGCCTGGGAGTCGCAACGGGATCTTTCGCACTCGGTCTTGGTCACGTTTTTGGCGGCGCTCGCGTTTCTGATATTTTTGAATCTCAATCGACGGAAGTCCTTGGGTTTGTATGCAGCATTCGGGTTGTGCCTCGGCGCCGGCGTGCTGGCAAAGTATAGCTTCCTGATTTTTGCGGCGGGCCTGTTGATCGGCGCGATCAGTGTGCGTTCCAAGCGGAACGTGATTCTTCATCCGGGAATGCTTTTGAGCCTGCTGATCGCGGTCGCCATTGTGGCGCCGCACGTGGTTTGGGCGATGCACCACGCCGACTGGACCCTGGCGACTTCCTCAAAGTTGAAAATCGCAGCGGGGCGGCCGTGGTTGGAAACAACGGTTTTGGGGGGCAGGAATTTGTTAACCAGCATTGCTTCGCATCTGGCGCCGCTGATTTTGATTTACTGGGTGCTGGCTGGAAAAAGATTCAAGTTGGTGTCAGAAAAATCCACTCTGCCGGACGGCGCGCGGGTAATTAAAAACAGTCTCCTCGCCATGTGCGGAATTCTCCTGACGGGAATTGGCTGCTTCAAGGTAACGGGTTTCAAGGATCGCTGGTTGATGCCGCTTTGCGTCTGGACGCCCATCTTGCTGGTGGCTTTCGCCTCGGCGCGGCTCAGTGTTGCCCGGCTGCAACGTCTGGCTTGGCTGGCATTTACCATCGCCTTGGCAATCGCCGTTCTGATTCCGTTGCGCGTGCGGTTCGCTCGGAGTTTTGGCTTTGCTCAAGCCCTGAATGCGCCGTATGCAGAGCTGGTTCGCGACCTGCCGTCCGATGCCACCCACCATTCGCTCATCTTTGCCAGTGACAATTGGGTGGGAGGGAATCTCAAGTTGCACTTGCCGCAAAAGTTCGTTGCCAGCCCCAGAATTTTTCTGAGTCATCCGGTGACGAATGGAACGGAATGTCTGCTGGCCTGGGACGCCACGAAAAATGAGTTGGCGCGAGATCGCCTCTTTTCCGCGGTGAGCCGAGTAGCCGAAATCCGCACCAATGAAATCCGACATGTCGAAGCGCCTTTGAGTTTGTGGCCGGACCGGAAAGCGCGGCTGGGTTTTACGACCTGTCGATTTGAGATGATCACGTCCACCGCGTTGGAGCAGAGTGCTGACACTGCGGAATAAAAAACCCGCAGCACGTGGCTGCGGGTTGCGGGGAGATTTCTGCTTCGAACGAGCTAGCCTTTGAAAAACTGCCGAATGACTTCGGCCACGCGCTGAATCTGCGCGTCGGTCAATTCGGGATAAATCGGCAGGCTCAGGCATTCGCTCGCGGCTTTTTCGGTGATGGGAAAATCGCCGGCTTTGTGTCCGAGCGAGGCGTAGCACTTTTGCAGATGCAAGGGCAGGGGATAATGGAGCGCGCAGCCGACTTTGTTTTCTTCGAGATGTTTTTTGAGTTCATCCCGGCGCGCGTGTCGCACGACGTAAAGGTGATACGCACTCTCGGCGTAATCGGCTTCGCGGGGCAATTGAAGCGGCGTGCTGGCCAGCAGTTCATGGTAACGATGCGCCACGCGGCGGCGTTCGGCGGTCCATTTGTCCAGATGCTTGAGCTTCACGCCGAGCACAGCGCCTTGAATGCCTTCCATGCGATAGTTGAATCCCACCTCATCGTGATAGTAACGCACGGTCGAACCGTGTTCGCGCAAGGAACGGGCGCGGGCGGCAAAGGCGGCGTTGTTGGTGACGAGCGCGCCACCTTCTCCGGCAGCGCCCAGATTTTTTCCGGGGTAAAAGCTGAAGCAGGATATCTCACCAAAGGTTCCAACCATCCGGCCTTTGTATTTGGCGCTGTGAGCCTGCGCGGTGTCTTCAACGACCGGCAGCTTATGTTTTTTGGCAACGGCCAAAACCGGATCGAGATCAAAGGGATGACCGTAAAGATGCACGGGCATGATCGCCTTGGTTCGGGGCGTGATGGCGGCTTCGATTTTTTTCGGGTCGAGATTGAAGGTGGCGTCTTCGATGTCCACGTAAACCGGCTTGGCGCCAACGTAAGAAATCGCCCAACTCGTTGCCACAAAGGTCATCGGCGTGGTGATCACTTCATCGCCGGGTCCGACGTTCAACAGCATCAGCGCAATGTGAAGGGCGGATGTGCCGCTGTTGAAGGCGATGCAGTGTTCCGCGCCGACGTACTTCGCAAAGTCTTTCTCAAACTGAACCACGTCGGGGCCGAGACAGAATGAGCAGTTGTCGAGGGTGCGCGCGATGACGGCATCCAGCTCTTTGCGGACGCTGCGAATCTGTGCGGGTAAATCGAGGTAGGGGATTGGTTCAGCCATTTGGATTCCAGTCTGTTCAAAAATTCCCGGCGAACATACACAGGCCGGGCCTTTGAGGACAATACAATCATCTGCCCAGTGTTACGGAAAGCTTATCCGTGGAATCACGTCCCCGATATGCGTTCTCGGACAGTGTGAGCCACGTGGTTCTGACAACGGATTTGCCGCAAGCGGAAGGTGTTCCTTTGGGAGCAAACCGGATACGTTCGCTAATCCGGATTGTTTTTTAAATACTCGATCAGTTTCTGGCGAAGCAGGTCTGGTTGCTTGGAATAATCTTCGTCCAGGTAGAGTTCTAAAAGGTCTCGGGCTTCCTCAGCTTTGGGATGGGCCGGGTTCAACGCAACATCCACAAGCATCGGCAACTTGGTGGCATTGGGCCGATTCAACAAATCCGAGAGCAGCACATCAAGCACATCTTCCGGCAGCTTTGCGT
>JBQCEJ010000047.1:0-2071 GCA_051960355.1 Verrucomicrobiota bacterium
GACAGGGTTGTAAAGCGCCGTAAGCAGCACCCCAACGACCGCAGCGTTCGCGCCGTGCAACGCAGCTTGTGTCCACGTCCTCGCCCGCAGTTGATGCCAGAACGGCAACGCTCCGGCAATCAGCAGCCAGCCCGGAAGAAAAATGGCGAGCAAGCACCAAAGCCCACCAACCCAAGCATTCGGCCCGGCATCAATCGCCGTTCCGAGGTAACCCGCGAACGTGAAGAGTGGACCTGGCAGAGCCTGCGCCGCACCGTAGCCCGCCAGAAAGGTGCTGTCCGCGACCCAGCCGTTCGGAACAACCTCAGCGCGGAGCAATGGCAAGATGACATGACCGCCGCCGAACACCAGCGACCCTGCACGATAGAAACTGTCGAACACCGCGATGTCTTTGCGGCCCGTTGTCGAAGCAAGAACCGGCAGCAGGACGAGCAGCAGAAGGAACATTGCGAGTATGCCGCCCGCGATGAGATGATGTCGCCAATCCGCCGGGCTGGGGTGTTCAGTGGATGAAATTGCTTTCCGGTAGAGCCACCAGCCGACTGCGCCTCCGCCGAAAATGACACCGACTTGCACCAATGCGCCGGGGAATACCAACAGCAACGCCGCCGCAGCCACGGCGATGGTCAGTCGCGCTCGATCCGGGCAGAGATTTCGCCCCATGCCCCACACCGCCTGCGCGACCACTGCCACGGCCGCCAGTTTGAGTCCGTGCAGCCAGCCCGCGCCTTGCAGGTTGCCAATCGCCGCCACACCGTAGGCAAACGCGACCATCAATGCGGCAGACGGCAGTGTGAAACAAATCGAAGCGAGGATTCCACCTAGCCAACCAGCGCGTTGCATTCCCAAGGCGAACACCACCTGACTGCTGGCCGGGCCGGGCAGGAACTGACACAGCGCAACCAGATCGCCGTATGCCGCATCGTCGAGCCAACGGCGCTTGCCGACGAATTCCGCGCGCAAATAACTGAGATGAGCCACCGGCCCGCCAAAAGAAATGAGTCCGAGCTTGAGAAGCGCCCCGGCCAGTTCCGGCAACCGTCGGGTTGGCGAATATGTTGCAAGGTCAGCGGGTGTGGCGGGATTTTCGGTTTCTTCAATCACAAATCACAGCAAAGGATTCAGCCCACGTCCTGTTCACTTGGTTGACGGCGGCAGCACCAGAATTTGTCCAAACGTGGCGTTTGGATGAAGTGAGCAGGCGAACCGAAACAGCCCTTCCTCGTGAAATGTGAAGACGAAGCCCGTCTCCGCAAGCGGAGGCAGCGGCGAATTCATCAGCACCTGCGAATTGGGGCTGAACAGCATGAAAGCATGATTGTCGTCTGGCTGGAGATTCCAGAAACGGATTTGTGTTGGCTCGTCCCGGTGAACGGCAAAGAAATTGGGCGAGAAGGCATAGACCTCTCCAAATCGTTCGACGGTCTCCTTTGGTCCGCTTTCCTTGACGGCGACTCGCTGTGTCTGCACCAGCACATCGGCTGCAGGTATGCCGTTGGTAGTGACGGTCACGACGCGAGCAGCTTCATCTTTGGGTAGATAGAAGGATTCCGGGTTCAGTTCCCGGCTCAAGTTGCCCATCATTTCGTGCTTAGGTGTCGAGCATCCGGCCAATGCAACAAAACCGGCACACAACAGTGTGGCGTTCGTAATCTTCATGTTTGTGACTGTCCTTTCTTGGAGTTGGTTTTAGTGAGCCAGGCGTCCACTGACCACGGGCCAGCGCCAACGATCAGGAGGAACAATCCGCCCAGCAACATCGAGAAATCAGTCGCGCCTCGTGCATCATGCTCAGGAATCCGTAGCGCGGTAGTTTGGCCAGAGTGAACGTCCAGAAGCCGTGGCCAAGCAGCATCGGAATCTTCGTCGAGAGAATCGCCACCGAGATGTTGATGAGGAGCGGATCGTTGCGAGCCGCGTCAGCAATTCGAGAATCACTAGCGCGTCAAAGATCGTCTCCACACCGCCCACAAATGGCCCTAGGGTCTCCGGGTATGGAATGCCAATGTTCGTGTCTTCCATGGGGCTTGAGATGCCTATTTCCGGGACGTGTCTGGGACAGCGACGACCT
>JBQCEJ010000048.1:0-10371 GCA_051960355.1 Verrucomicrobiota bacterium
CTTTCACTGTGACGAGCTGAGTGTCGCAATTGATCTCGAAATCCTGAGTCGGATCAATCTCCGCGATGTTCAAATCTTCATAAACGGCCTCGGGCTTTACGTCATCCTTCGGACGGATCTTCGGCGCGACTTTGTCGAACGTCGCCCGCGTTACGACCACGCGGATGAGTTGTTCGCCACCGCACTTGGCTTGGTCATTCAGGTTGATTTCCGGCGTCGTGCGGCGTTCAAAATGAAACGGATCAAAGGGAAATCCAGCTTCCTGAACCACGGCGTTGGACTGAGTGAGCTTCGGAATTTGCGCCAGCAGATCGCGACAAACCGGAATCTCGTGCGGAGAGTCTTCGGTCAACGAAACGCGAATCGTGTCGCCCAAACCATCGCACAGCAGCGAGCCGATTCCGATGGCGGACTTGATTCTTCCGTCTTCGCCTTCGCCCGCCTCGGTCACGCCCAGATGAATGGGATAGTTCCAGTCCGGCCCTTCCTGTTCCAATCGCGCCACCAGAAGGCGATAACATTCAATCATCACCTTGGGATTGGAAGACTTCATTGAAAATTTGAAATTATGAAAATCGTTCGCGCGAGCGATCCGCGCAAACTCAAGCGCGCTCTCGATCATGCCCAACGGCGTATCGCCATAACGGTTCATGATGCGGTCCGAAAGCGACCCGTGATTGGTGCCGATCCGCAACGCGCGATTCAGCCGTTTGCACTCGATCACCAACGGCGTGAATTTCTCTTCAATGCGCTCGAGTTCCGCCGCGTATTGTTCATCCGTGTATTCCTTGATCGCGAATTTCTTTGAATCCGCGTAATTACCGGGATTCACCCGCACAACTTCAACCCACTTCACGGCTTCCATGGCGGCTTCGGGCTTGAAGTGAATGTCCGCCACAATGGGAACGCGGCAACCGCGTTTGCGAAGCTCTTCGACAATGTTCTTCAGGTTCGCCGCGTCTTTCACAGTCGGCGCCGTGATGCGCACAATCTGGCAACCGGCGGCGACGAGATCCAACGTCTGCCGGACGGATTGCTCGGTGTCCATCGTGTCGCAGGTGATCATGGACTGCACCACGACCGGATGATCGCCACCAATAATCACACCGCCGTTCTTTGGATCACCCACGATAATTTCGCGGGTTTTACGGCGTTGACGGAAATAGGGCGATTCGCAATAGCGCATGGGGGAGATTTTCGAGTTTCAGGAGGCAACTTTCAAGCGTTCAATTGGCCGCTGCACGCCGGCCTGAAAACGCCGGAGTGCGACCTAGTTCTTGGGCGCAAACACGATTGGCTGCGCGTCCCGGCGATCCTTTTGCGCACTGCGCACCCAGTCGCCGGTGTCAAAAAACATGATCACCAACATGAAACCGATCAGCAAAACGGCGCAGCCTGTTTGAATGTAATTCAAAAGTTTCGCGCTCACCGGACGGCGGCGAATGGTCTCAATCAAAGCGAGAGTGATATGACCACCATCCAGAACCGGGAACGGGAGCATGTTCAGCAATGCGAGATTCACGTTGAGCACCACACTGAACCACAACACCAAGCGCCAGCCTTCTTCGCTCGAAAATAAATTACTGTAAACGCGCATGATCATGACGGCGCCACCGAGTTGCTGCACGCCGATATCGTTTTTGTGAAACAACGCGCCGATGGTGTTGAAAATCTGATTCGCGCTGTCCTGGATCTGATGAAGCGGTGTCGGATGCGCAATGGTCATATTGGTGTTGACCAGCCACTCAATGCCAAATGAGGGATTGGCATCCTTGGGCGTGAGCGGTTTTTCCGCCGTCAGGGTTTTTTCCAGCCGCTCGCCACCGCGTTCAATCGTCATCGCCACTGGTTCAGCCGGCGCATTGGTCTTCGTTTCTTCGAGATGAAAAATCGCATGCAAACTGGCGATCGGCTGCCCGTTGAGGGCCACGATTTTATCACCGCGTTGCAAACCCGCCAGTGCCGCGGGGCTGTTGGTCAAAGCGCGCTCTACAATCGGATCCACTGCCGGCGCGATTAAAATCTGCCGAAGAGCTTTGCGTTCGTACCAGTGCGTGGGGCGCTTGTAAGGAACGGGATAGGCCATCCCCTCTTTGCCGTCGCGCAGATACTTGATCGCGATATTCGTCCCTTCGCTGGTGATAATCCGCCAGGTGATGCTGTCCTGCGAGGGTGGCGCGAATTGAGTGACCTTGTGGCCGTCGTTTTCCAGGACGGTGTCGCCGGGGCGCAGACCCGATTTCCAAGCAGGACCGTCAGGATCCGCCCATCCGATTGTCGTCGTGCTATTCGTGGCCTGTTCCGGTTTACCCACACCCCAAACGATGAAGGCAAAAGCCACGGCCAGAAGGAAACTGAAAAGCGGTCCCGCGAACGCTACGATGATTTTGTCCAGCGCTGAGATGTTCGGCAACGGCTGGCCCGAACTTTCGCCTTTGCCTTCGATGGCTTCCATTGTGGCCATTTGCGGCAGCGCCACATAACCACCGGCTGGAATCCAGCCCAGCGCGTATTCGATGCCGTTGATCTTCTTTTTCCAGATCGGTTTGCCGAACCAGATGGCGAAGCGGTCAATCTTCAAGCCGCGCCATTTGGCCGCGAGGAAATGTCCGAGCTCATGAACGCCGATCAACAGGTTGAACAGCAGCAGCACTTCCAAAAGGATAAAAATGAATTTCAGGGTTGCCATAGTCAAAAAACGGCCCGAATTAACAGGCCAGCGAATATACCAGTGCTTCCAGCACTGGCAACCGAACATTGAGCTTTTTCCTTGCCACGATCAGGGCTGAATCGATGCCGCGGTTTGGCGCGCCCAGGCGTCGGCTTCCAGAATCTGCTCCAGAGTCGGATGCGAAATCAGCTGGTGCCGGTCCATCGTCTGACGGACGGTCTGGGTGATTTGTGGGAAATTGATTCGTCGATTCACGAACGCTTCGACAGCGACCTCGTTGGCGGCGTTCAAAACGGCGGGCAATGTCCCACCCACGTCCCCTGCTTTTCTCGCCAGTTCAATCGCCGGGAAGCGTTCCACATCCGGCTCCTCGAACGTCAATGTCCCCAACTTTGGAAAGTTCGTTTGCACCCGATCGCTCCCGACTCGCTCCGGATAGGTGAGCGCATACTGAATCGGCAAACACATGTCCGGCGTGGAAAGTTGCGCCAGCAGTGAACCGTCCACAAACTCCACCATCGAATGCACGATGCTCTGCGGATGCACCACGACTCCGACACGCGGCATCTCAATGTCAAAGAGCCAGCGCGCCTCGATCATTTCCAATCCCTTGTTAAACAGCGTGGCCGAATCAATCGTGATCTTCCGGCCCATCACCCACGAGGGATGTTTCAGGGCGCGTTCGACGGTGATCTCTGAAAACTTTTCTAGGGGCCACTGCGACTTGTCGCGGAAAGGACCACCACTCGCCGTCAGCAAAAGCCGGCGCACGGAGGAAGCGGGTTTGCCGTCCAGGCACTGAAAAATGGCCGAGTGTTCGCTGTCCACTGCCAGAACTCGAACGCCATATTTGCGCGCCTCGCTCATGACGATTTCACCGGCCATGACGAGAATTTCCTTGGACGCGATGGCGATATCCTTGCCCGCACGAATCGCGGCCAGCGCAGGTTGCAGTCCCGCCGTTCCGACGATGGCAATCAACACGATGTCCGCGGAGGGCAACGTCGCAAGCTTGATCAAACCTTCAGCGCCCGAAAAAACGTCGGCATTGGTTCCGAGCGCGTCGCGCAATTCAGCGGCTTTGGCCGGATCATGAATTGAAACCGCGACCGGCTGATGCTTGCGGGTCTGCTCCAGCAGCAACTCCAGGTTGTTGCCTGCCGCGAGGCCCACGAGACGAATGTGATCCGGCAAATCTTCGACAACCTTGATGGTGCTGGTGCCAATGGAACCGGTGCTGCCGAGCAAAACGACTTTTTTCATGGATGCGTGAGGACGTGCCGCAAATACAGATACATCAGCGGCGCATTGAACAGCAGGCTGTCCAATAGATCGAGAATGCCGCCAATGCCAGGGAACAGGCTGCCGGAATCCTTCACTCCGGCTTCTCGTTTGAAGAGTGACTCGATCAAGTCGCCCACCACCGCGCTGACGCTCAGAATGACGCCCAGCACGATGGCGTGCTTCCAGTTCATGCCGGCCATCTGATGGCCAAAGAAATGTGTGAAGACCAGACTGGCGCCCGTTGAAACGACGATTGCGCCAGCGAACCCTTCCCACGTTTTCCCGGGGCTGATGCGCGGAATCATCTTGTGACGACCGATCAGCGAGCCAACCGCATAGGCTCCCGTGTCGCTGAACTTGGTCACGAGAATGAAGAACAGCACGTAATATTTCCCGGTGCCTTCATAGCCGGCAGGAAAGGTGAAGAACTGAATCTTTTGAATGAAGTTCAGCAGCCACGGAACGTACATCAAACCAAACAAAGTCGTCGATATCACCAGCATCCCGGCACTGATGTCCTTGGAAAAAAACTGCCGCAGGCACAAGCCGAGCACGAACAGGATCAGAAAGCTGGTCTCGAAATCATTGACGCGCGCCGGCGATCCCTGTGTTCCGACATGGCCAGTCAGATGCAGAAACGTTCCCACCATCAGCAACACACCGCCAAAAATTCCCCAGCCGCGAAAACACGCGATGCTCCGCTTGGACACCATTCCGTAAAACTCGATCAACCCCGAAACTGCCAGGAACACCATGACCGCGCAAAAGACGTAATCCGAAACCAGCTTGTTCTTGGAAAACATGGCCGTCAGCACAATGGTCCACAAAATCACCGTGCTGGTAAGCCGGCGGACAAGAATTTTCAGCTTCGATGGCGGTGCTGGCGTTGGCGCTGAGGCGTCAGGCATGGCGAAAGAATGGGCGCACGGTTTGCGGGTGTCGAGTGTTTTGGAACTCGCGAACGGCTGTCCGTCTTTTAGTCCCCCAGATTGGTTCCGACTCGCCGGGCACTTTCAATCCAAGCGTGATTCGGAGGAACAATTTTCAGTTTTCCGGCCACTTCTGCGATCGGCACCGGCTTGGCGCCATCGCCACGCGCGGCCACCATTACGCCGAAAACCTTGTCGTTGATCAACTGCACGCACATCGTCCCAAGCCGGGTGCCCAGCAAACGGTCGCCAGCGGACGGCGTTCCGCCGCGCTGCACATAACCGAGGATCGTCACGCGCGCTTCCAGATGCGTCAGTTCTTCCAACTGCTTGGCAAGGCGAAACGTGTTCCCCGCGTGTCGCGCATTCAAGATCGTCAGTTCGGTTTTGGCTTTCTGTTTGTCGCCTTTCGTTTTCGCGTTTTGCTTGCGCTTGGCGGCAGCGGCAAATTCCATGGCATCCGATGTCGACATGGCTCCTTCGGCCACGGCCACAATGCTGAAATTGGTTCCATGCTGACTGCGCTTGCGAATCGCGGCGGCGATGTGCTCGACGTTGTAGGGAAGTTCCGGAATCAAGATGACGTCGGCTCCGCCCGCGATGCCCGCGCCCAAGGCTAGCCAACCGGCGCGATGGCCCATGATCTCGGCGATGATGATTCGATGATGACTGTGAGCGGTGCTGTGCAAGCGATCCACCGCTTCCGTGGCAATGCCGAGAGCGGTGTCGAATCCGATTGTCGCGTCCGTCATGGCGACATCATTATCAATCGTCTTGGGCAGCGTGATGATGTTCAACCCTTTGTCCACCAACCGCAGCGCGTTCTTGTGCGTGCCGCCGCCGCCAATGCAAACTAGCGCTTCGAGCCGGTTCTTCTGATAATTGCGCACAATCAGATCGGTCACATCACGCGTCTGGCCGTTGAACTCCATCTTGTGCGGCTTATCTCGACCAGTGCCCAGAATCGTTCCGCCCACGGTCAGAATTCCCGCCAGAATTCCCTTATCCAAGGGCATTTTCAGATTCTCAGCCAGGCCACGAAAGCCGTCACGAAAACCGATCACCTCGATGCCGCTGTCCAATGCAGCCTTGCCCACGCCACGAATGGCTGCGTTCAATCCGGGGCTGTCACCGCCGGCTGTAATGATGCCAATGCGTCTGGTTTTTTTCATGATTTACAATCCTCCGAACCGGCGATGCCGCCGATTGTACTCTTCCAGCGCTTCGTAAAATTGCGGTTTGCGAAAGTCGGGCCAGAGCGTCTGGGTGACGACCAATTCCGTGTAGGAAATCTGCCAGAGCAGGAAATTGCTGATGCGCATTTCGCCGCTGGTGCGGATCATCAGATCAGGATCAGGCCAGTTGCGCGTATAGAGATGCTGCGCAAAAACCTTTTCCGTAATGTCCTCGGGATCCAGTTCACCGGCTTTGACTTTGCGTGCGAGGCTGCGAGCGGCATGAACAATTTCAGCGCGCCCGCCATAGCTGAGAGCCAGCACCAGCGTTAAGCCGTTGTTTTTGGAAAGCGTTGCGATGGATTTTCTGAGCTGCTCCTGAACATTCTCCGGCAGCCGATGAATCTGACCGACCGCTTCCAACCGGACATTGCTCTTGTTCAGATCGGGCGTTTCTCTTTTGAGATAGTGGATGAGATACTTCATCAACGCATCCACTTCGTCCTTGGGACGATTCCAGTTCTCGGCGGAAAAGGCGTAGAGCGTGAGGTATTTGATTCCCAGCTCACCCGCAGTTCGGATGATCAAGCGCGCGGATTCAGCGCCCTGCCGATGCCCTTCAATCCGCGGCAGATGCCGCTGACGCGCCCAGCGTCCATTGCCGTCCATGATGACCGCCACGTGTTGTGGCAAGGAGGCTTTGGCTTCGGAGCTGAGATGAAGCGCAGTGCTCATGTTCGTGACGCCGCTGGCAAGCGCCGGCTGGAACGCTCACAGACCGTTCCGCCGCCTAGACAAAAATCGTCTGGTCGCGACCAGGACCGACCGAGGCGATATACAGCTTGGCTCCGCTCAGTTCAGAAATGGCCTTGAGATACGCGCGGCATTTCGGCGGAAGATCACTGAATTTCTTCGCTTTGTCGGTGGGAGTTTTCCAGCCCGGAAATTCCGCGTAGATCGGCTGGCAGCGCGACAATACTTCGACGTCGTTTGGCATGTAGTCGTAACGTTTTTTGCCGTCGCGGTAACCGATGCAAACCTTGATCGTCTCGACCGTGTCCAGGCCGTCGATGTTCGTGATCGCGAGATCATCGATGCCATTGACCATGGTCGCGTGACGCGTGGCAACTGAATCGAACCAACCGCAACGGCGCGCGCGCCCGGTGGTGGCGCCGAATTCACGGCCCATGCCGTGCAGCATGTCGGAAATTTCCGCGTTCTCGCTCGGCAACGGCCCCTCGCCGACACGCGTGGTGTAGGCTTTCAACACGCCAACAACGCGATCCATCCGGTGTGGCGCAATGCCAGAACCGGTGCAAGCCCCGCCCGCCGTCGTGTTCGACGACGTGACGTAAGGATAGGTGCCGTGATCGATGTCCAGGAAAGTTCCCTGCGCGCCCTCAAACAACACGCTGTCACCGCGCCGGATCGCATCATGCAGAAGGACGACCGTGTTGGTGATGAAAGGACGGAGGTAATCGGCAGCTTTCTTGTAATCCGCGTAAATCTGTTTGAACGAAAGTGGTTTCGCGCCAAACGCTTTGAGCACGCCGTTGTTCTCTTTGATTTTGACCTCAAGCTGCTTCTTGAAGCGCTCTTCGTTGATGATGTCGATCATCCGCAAGCCGACCCGCGCGGCCTTGTCGCCGTAAGCCGGGCCGATGCCGCGTTTGGTGGTGCCGATTTTGTTTTTGCCCTTGAGCACTTCGCGCTGGGCATCGAGTTCGCGATGATAAGGGAAAACCACATGCGCCGTTTCACTGACGAACAGATTGCCATCCACCTTGATGCCGAGCTTGCGCAGACCTTCGATCTCGTTGACCAAACCAATGGGATCGATCACCACGCCGTTGCCGATCACGCAGATTTTCTTTTTGCGCAGGATGCCGGACGGGATGAGATGCAAAACGTATTTTTGTTTCCCTACGAAAACCGTGTGTCCGGCGTTATTGCCGCCCTGCGTGCGAACCACGACATCCGCCTGCTCAGTGAGCACGTCGATGATTTTACCTTTGCCTTCATCGCCCCATTGGGCGCCGACTAGAATTGTATTGGCCATAGTTCTAAGAGAGACAGCGATCTGCCATCTGGAAACAAAAATCCCCGAATTTGCATTCGGGGCAAAGCGTTTATCTTTGCGGGCAAAAAGTAGAGACGCGCTAAAGTCGTGTCAATCTTCGGTTATGAAGCTGGCCGGATTCCCATCCCGTGCTGGGGCTGGCTTGCAACACAGCCGCGCGGCACAAACGAGAATTGCTGGCCGGGACGCCAGTTTTTCTTACCCTTGAACATTGAACTTCTACATGAAGAACCAGCGCCCCGGCGAAATCAAACACTCCAGCTCGGACTTATGCGCGGAACGGGGTCATCATGATGAAAGATCGTGGCATTCTCATGGCGCGCAGGTCACGATCGCGCAAAGGAAATTGTCCCAATCCGGTGGCACCTTCACAGACCACGGCTCGTGTGACGTACACGAAAGAGGGGAACCGTTGCCGGTTCCCCTCGTGTTTTCCAACCAACCCAATTATTGCGCTACAACGCGGAAGTATTGCTGGTCACCGCTGACCGCTTCCGAGAGCGTTACCGTGCTGCCGGTTCCAGCCGTGGCCGAACCAACATTCGTCCAGACGCCCGAGATCAGAGCCGTTGACTGGAGTTGGTAACTGAAACCAACCTGAGTGGCGAAGCTGATGTCCACATTCGCACCATTCGGCAGGATGGCCAGCATCGGAGCTGTTGGAAGCACCACGACGCCCGATGTCGCCAGAGGCAGCGGCGTTCCCGCCGCGACACCCGTGATCACCCCGACTTCCGACGCAAACGTCCAATCAGACGCCCAGTTCATGTTGGTGAACGCGCCCTTGTAAGAAACAGGCGTGTAGAAACCATCATTGGGCGCGCTGATGGCGCTCGTCAGAGCCGGGCTGCCGGCCTTCGGGCGCGGATCCATTCCAAACGACGGAAGGTTCGTCCGGCTCACGCCCACCAGCATCGGGTCCACAAACAGGTTGCTGTTGGCAGAATTGGTCAACACCCATTCCGCCGTCGCATTCTGCCAATATGGCACGGCCACTCCAGCAGAAGCAAAGTTCCACCAGATGTTGTTCTGGAACTTCGCCAGTCCATTCGTGAAGTGCAGTCCGGACTTGTCGTCAATGTTCAATCCCGCGTTGAACTCCGTGATGATGCTGTTGAACACTTTCGGCGCCGCGTATTCCCGTGAAATAAACGCCCGCGCGCCTGTGCTGTTTGTGCCCGCTCCGATGTACGTCGCATTATAGATCTCGAAGTTCCCGATCGGCGCGTTGCCCACGGCAATGCCGCTTGGCTCGCCGTTCCATTCGCCGCCGTTGTCCTTGCGGTCGGGCGATTGCAATGCAAACCAGAACTGATTCTTCCCGCGATATCCCTGGTCAATGTCGAAATTGTCGTCATCGCTGAACACGCTCACCATGTACTTCGTGTTCACCGTGCCGCCGAAGAACTCCACCGAGTCGTCCGCTGAACCGAACACTTCCACGTTCTCGATCGTCGTGCCACGTCCCACCGCTGCCAGCGACAGACCATTGATCTCCTTGTTCGGCAGAATCACCGTGCCGGGATAACGAATCGACACATAACGAAACACGCCCGAGTTGTCGTCATCGTCCGTGCCGCCAAAACGGTTCACGAACTGCCCGTTGACCTGCGTGTCTGACAATCCTTCGAATATGTCGTACTTCGGCGAGGCCGCATTGCCTCCCACGTCGCTCGACGTGTTCAACACGCTCTTGCCGAAGATCACAATCCCGCCCCACAGCCCGCGCTGCAACAACGGCAGATCTTCCGGGTCATCCAGATCATCCGTCTCAGATGTGAAGATGATCGGACTGTGTTCCGTGCCGTTGGCGTAAATCTTCGCGCCTTGCGTGATGAACAACGCGCTGGAACTCAAGCCCGTTCCCGCCTTGCCGCGAATCACAGTTCCCGGTTCGATGTTCAAGACACCATTGGTCAGCACGTAAACAAAGCCATTCAACATGTAAGTGTTCGTGCGATACCAATTGTTGGTGCCGGACAGGTTCCCGCTGATTTGAACGATGTTGGCCACGCCGTCGAGTGTCGGGCGATGCGGAACCAAACCGATTTGCGAAGCGAAGGTCCAGTCCGCGATCCAGAGGTCGCTGGAATCAAACGCGCCCTTGTAAGAAACAGGCGTGTAGAAACCATCATTGGGCGCGCTGATGGCGCTCGTCAGAGCCGGGCTGCCGGCCTTCGGGCGCGGATCCATTCCAAACGACGGAAGGTTCGTCCGGCTCACGCCCACCAG
>JBQCEJ010000049.1:0-8925 GCA_051960355.1 Verrucomicrobiota bacterium
ATACATGTCGAGGGCGTCATCGGCTTCCGGGCCAAGTTCCCGTTTGTAAGCGCGCAACTGATCCGCCGACGATTTGGCTTCGCGACGAATGTCGTTCAGGTTCACTCGACCGGTCATGAGGCCGTTGATCATTTCGTTGTATTTCTTGTTTGCCTCGGGGCTGGTGGCGAGCATCTGTTCTCGAATCTGCTGAACCAGATTGCTGTTTCCGCTGAGCGAACGCAGCGCCGCCGACAAATCCACATTCGTTCCAGGAACCGCGGGCTTGGCGGCAACAGGATTGGCGGGTGGCGGATTGGTTTGAACGACATTCGTGGTGGGCTTTTTATCCGGCACCGCTTCGCCGAACGCGAGGCTCGCGACTTTGGTTCGCGGCACTTTGATTTTTCCCAACACGCCGCTTTGAAATGTCACCGAGTCGTCTGACAGCGACAGGACCTTGCCGACGTAACGATCGCCGTTCTGCATTTCCAGTTGGTCCGCGTGCAGCGGCGTTGTGGGTTTGAGCAGGAGAAACATCCCAGCACCGGCGAGCAGAAGCTTAATCCTCATGCGGCGAAGCTAACGTATGCAAGCGCGCTTCGCAAATCAGCAGCAAGTCGCAGCAGTGCTCAACCTACATCGAATAACCGGCCAGCAGTCTTACGACCGAGATTTGTCCGCTCGCAGTTGGCCGCACCCGGCGGCGACATCAATCCCGCGGCGTTGTCGAATCGTGCTTCGGATTCCGGCTTTTTGCAGGACCTGCTGAAACGTCATCGCGGCGTCCGGCGCGGTAGCGGTTCCAGCAAATCCTCCAGTCGGATTCAGTGGAATCAAATTCACGTGAGCGTCGAGCCCTTGAAGCAGTGCCACGAGCCTGTGGGCATGAACTTGAGAATCGTTGGCTCCGGCAATCAGCGTCCACTCGAAAAAAATGCGCCGTCCGGTCTTCGCAAAGTAGGTTCGGCAGGCAGCCATCAATTCCACCAACGGCCAACGCTGGCTGACAGGGACCAACGCGGACCGCTCTTCCTCCGTCGCGCCGTGCAGGCTGACGGCGAGATGATAAGGGCGTTGTTCCTCAGCCAATCGCAGGATGCCCGGCACCACGCCCACTGTGCTCAGAGTGATTCGGCTTGGGCCAATATTCAGGCCGCCGGTGTCACGGATGATGTCCAGCGCGGCCATGACTGCATCGTAGTTGTGCAACGGCTCGCCCATGCCCATAAGCACCAAATTGCGCAAGCCGGACTTGCCAGCAGCGCGCAAGGCGAGTTGTGCATGCCGAACTTGTGCGACGATTTCGCCGGGCCGCAGATGCCTCGCAAAGCCGGTCTGGCCGGTGGCGCAAAAAACGCAGCCCATCGCGCATCCGACTTGCGTGCTCAAACATGCGGTGTGACGTCCCTTGAAGCCCATCAACACGGTCTCAATCGTCTGTCCATCGGCGAGGCGCAACAGGAATTTGCGGGTGAATCCGTCCGCACTGGCGATGTCGGCAGCCGCGGTCGGCATGTCGATGAAGAACTCTTTGCGTTCACCCAAATGCTTTCCGAGCCAGTCGCGCAACGAAGCGGGAAAAACCGGTTCGGACGCCAGATCGGCTTTCAGGTCACAATGCAATGCTCGCCAGAGCGAGCGCGCGTGAACCGGCGAAAGCCCGTCCGCGACGAATCTCCGCTCCAGCTCCGCGAATGAGAGTTCCAGGATTGAGCGCGGCGTCATTTTGGCAGCGGCGACGGTTTTCATGTGAACGCGAAGTGTGGCACTGGCCGGTCCGCGGAAAAAACAAAATCGATGGGCGGGCGCATCGTTCCGTGCGCATCGGTTGGTGTGCTCGCCGAGCGTTCGACGCCCCCAGTAGCAGCCTTGATCCCGTCATGAGCAGTCTGAATCGAACGAGGAAAAAGTCCCGTTGGAATTGTATTTACAGCCTTGGGAATGGGCCTAAGGTCGATTGCATGAAGAGGTCGTCCCAGTTCAAGGTTTTCACCTTGGTTGCGTTTTCTGCTTTTGTTCAAACTGCCGTGGGCGCTGATCTAATCACGCTCCAGCTCAAGACTGCGGATGCGCAGGGTGAGATCGGATTGCATTCGCAAATGGCATTGCCGGTCAGCGCCATGTATCCGGAATACCTGATCCAGCAGAGCAGCAATATGGTGAACTGGACCACTGTGGCGGGCCCGTTTTCCGGCGGGGTGGGGCTCTCCGACGAACTCCTGCGCGTGGCTGTGCCAGGCGCTGGCGCTAACGGGTTTTACCGCGCAGTGGCGAACGTAAAACTGGCTGCGGGCGGCAGCGGAATTGGCGACGCTGTCTTTGGTTACGCCACGGCCTTTGGTCAGCAACTGCAACAGCTCGGACAACTCTCGCTCGAACAGTTCGTTTCCACTTTCCAACTAACGAATCAATATCTGCCGCAGATCACGTTCGACCCGACCGCGGCCGAGTTCTGGAATTTGTTCATCATGGATCCCGCGGTTTGGAACGCCACCAACTCGTATCAAAACCGGCGCGTTTTCGATTTCCGGCTGACCCCAACGGAACTCGCGGTTTTTCAGACGAACGGGTTTGTCGTCAGTCAACGCCTGGAACGCCGCAGCTTTGCCGATGTTTATTATGACCTCTACACGGACGACCTTCCCGTGTTCGTCACTGCGGATTCCGTGCTCCAGGCCTGGCATCGGTCCTTCCTGACGATGCTGGCGGAAATTGAGGAAACCGGTTTCCAACCCAAGCTATCCGATCTGCTCGCGTCCATGTCGGCTCAAGTGCCCGCGCTCTGGACTCAGGCCGCCGGAACACCCATGACCAACGGCCTTCTGGATGCCGACTATTTCCTCGCCGTTGCCCGCTCGCTGGTTACTGGGATCAACCAGTACGGTTCGCTCGGACAAGCAACGCGAGTCAATGCGACGCTTACCGCGATCAACAACTTGCAGCCGATCCAGTTCAACCTGTTCGGCGAAATCCGTCCGGTGGACTTCTCGCAATTCACAGTGCGCGGGCATTACGCCAACTCGACCGCGCTCACGCGTTATTTCCGCGCCATGATGTGGTGCGGTCTGGCTGATTTCCGCTACGCCGGTTTTTCGGTGGGTTCCGATCTGGGCGGCACAAACACGTTGCGCGAACTGTCCGGCGCCGTGGCCCTTGAACTTCTGCTCCGGAACTCCGGCGGTTTCAGCAATTGGTTTCAATTCAATCGCACCTTGGAAATGTTCGTGGGCACGCCCGACTCGCTCAACTTCGCGCAGTTGCACGATCTGCTTGTTACGGCGAACGTCAATTCGCCCGCTGACCTGTCCACCCCAGCCGCGTTGACCAATCTTCAAAACCAACTCATGTCCGGCCAGCTTGGAATGCAGCAGATTACCAGCGGCTATTATTATTCGCCGTTCAGCGCCGCACAGGTGAAGCTGCCGCGCTCGTTCGCTTTCATGGGCCAGAGGTTTGTCATGGATAGCTGGGCTTTCAGCAAAAGCACGTTTGACAGCATCATCTGGGATGAGAACGGAATTCCGGAAGTCACGGACAAGGTTCTGCGTCGCGTTCCGAGCGGGCTGGATGTTGCGTTCTCCGTGCTCGGTAATAGTCAGATCGTCCCTGAAATCGCCGCGCGCATCGCTCGCACGAATCTCACCGCAGCCAATGGCCGAACGTTTTGGCGGGATGGGCGCCAGTATCAGCACAATCTCGCGGCAGTGCGCCGCGTGATCGACAGCCAAAATCCGGCGGCCTGGACGAACAGCATCTACAATCATTGGCTGGCTTGCCTGCGACTGCTTTCCACGCCGACCACCGATCTCCAGTATCCTGAAAGCATGCGCACCCGGCCTTGGGCCATGAAGACGCTGAAGACGCAATTGGCTTCGTGGACTCAATTGCGCTACAACACCGTGCTGTACGCGAAGGAATCCTATACCCCAATTGTAATGTGCCTGTATCCGAAGGGTTACGTGGAGCCGCGCCCGGCGTTTTGGGCGCGCCTGGGTGCAATGGCTGTAGCCACCAAGGCAGTCCTCGCCACACTTTCGACCAACGGTGTTTTCACCTATACGCACAGTACCAATGATGCGTTCGGCTTTCCGGTCGAGTTTGATGTTTCTGTAAGCGGCGCGACGATGTATTCAAACCGTCTCGCGCTCATGGATCATTTTACCAACACCATGGAAACGCTGCGTTCGATTTCGGAAAAGGAACTGAGCAAGACGGCATTTTCCACGGACGACAATCTTTTTCTGCAACGCTTGGTGGAATTCGATTACGTCGGCAAGCGCACTTACACGGGGTGGTTTCCCAAACTGTTTTATCAACCCGGCAGCGAATACATCCCGCCCAATTACGGTTACAATGGCGGCTCCAAGGACACAGGCGATGAAAAGGGTTCGGATTTTTGGGACCCGCTGGTAACGACTGTTCACACTGATTCGCCGGATTTGCTGGTCGGCGATCCCGGCAGCATCCTGCACGAGGCGATCGGCAATGTGCAAATGATGTTCATCGCCGTTGATAACGGTCCCGGCGATCTGGCGATTTATGCGGGGCCGCTTTTAAGCCATTATGAATTTGAACTGGGTCCCACCACGCGCCTTACTGATGCGGAGTGGAAAGGTCAGGTGACCAACAATCTGATTCCGCCCGCACCGGAATGGACTCAGGGCTACTTGGTTCCCAAACCTTGAATTTTCTCGAACTCGGTGAAGGCGTGATCAGCCAGCTGGCTTCTTCCGTGCCCCGGTTGAGTTTTGGCTGCGCGAGCTTACAGTTCACGCATGATTTGGATTGGCACGTCGGGATTTCAATATCCAGAGTGGAAAGGGAGTTTCTATCCGGAAAAGATGCCCGCCACCAAGATGCTGACGTTCTACGGGCAGCGCTTTGCAACCACCGAGATCAACTACACCTTTCGTCGTTTACCGAGCGACAAATCCATTTCGAATTGGCTGGCGCAGACGCCGGAGCGGTTCCGGTTCACCTTGAAAGCACTGCAACGCATTACGGATTTTCAACGATTGCAGAATTGTGAGGAGCTGACCGGCGAGCTTCTCGCAGCAGCCATGAAACTTGGCGAAAAACGCGGCGCGCTGTTGTTTCAATTGCCGCCCTCATTCAAGTGCGACCTTCCCGTGCTGAGAGATTTTCTCGCGCTGCTGCCGAGGTCTGTCAGCGCTGCCTTTGAGTTTCGTCACAAATCATGGTTCTGCGACGCAACGTATGAGACGTTACGCGATCACAACGTGACCTTGTGCATTGCCGAAAGTGAGAAGCTTGCAACACCAACAGTTTTTACCGGCTCTGCGGGTTATTTACGGCTGCGTTGCGCTGATTACACCAACACGCGGTTACGACAGTGGGCCAACATCATCGAAGAGCAAAAATCGCGACTCGCTGACATCTACATTTATTTCAAACACGAAGAAGCCGGCACCGGCCCGCGCTTCGCGAAAGAATTATCGGCCATGCTGGATTTGAACGGAGGGTGAGCCGGGCCGGGATCTTAAGGCAAAGCGCCTTCCACCAAGCGCGGCCTGCGTATTGGTTCTCCCCCAAACGTGGGATATGCCCCAGCGGACTGTTGGCTATCTTCAAGCTCGATCATGGTCCAATACACATGCAGAGTCGTGCCCACGCTTGATTCACAAATTTTTGGGCGGGCGGATCGGTGTTGAGGCCAGGCTACTTCAAAAAGTTGAACACGAACCCATCTCCACGCCCGGGCTGTTCGCCTGCGGCATCATTCAATATGATTTTGTTTCACAATCGAATCCGTATCCAACGACTGGCGCTCGCGAGTCTTCTGCTCTGCGCCGTTTCGGCGCCGGCCCAGAACATCACCGACGCGATCGCCGCGCTGAAGAATCACATACTCGAAAGCGCGCCATTGACGGCCGATCAGATTAAGGCCCAACAGAAGACGATTCAAAAGAATCTTCCCGAACTCGGCACGAATGAAGTCGCGCTGGCGGCCGCATTGGATCTGGTGAGCAACTACGATGCGAAAGTCGGCGCGCTATTCACCACTGCGGCAACCCGAAATGGCTTCACCCGAGATGCTGCGGGATTCGAGCTGGCGCAGGCGCTCTTCGATCTGGAGCAGGGGATCCTCGATAACAGCTTCACGCCGACAAATCTTCTGAAGTTTGATCGCCTGCTGAACGGCACGAAGTTCGCAACGTCCGCTTACTTTCCGGGCGCCGTCCAGCCGCCAGCCGATGCCCCCACGGGCTACGCGGTGCCGATCAAGGCCACTCTGCCGGTGACCTGGGGTTCGCCGGCCCTGTTTGAAACCAATGCCGCGCGGCGGCCAACCGGTTGTTATCTCGCGCCGGGCAGCATTGGGTATGTCACCGTTCGGGATGCGTTGTCAAATCACGGTTTCGCTTTGGGGGTCGGCGCGCATTCCTGGTATTTGAGCGCTACCACAAAATTCACACGACTGGATCGCGTGTCGTTGGTTTACCCGATCACCAGCAGCACCACGCGCATCGCCAATCCACTCGGCGGCGGGATTTACATTGAAGTGCCTTACCGCGCGGATTGGGGAATTGTCACGGTCGGAATCACGAACGTTGTCCGTTCGCCGTTTTTCTCAGCAACGAGTTTTCACCGGACCACGTTGGATGAATGGTTGAAGGTGGAACGCACGCAACCCGGGCCATGGGCTGATTTTGAATCGGACAAGTTCATGATGCAGGTGCCGCGCTCGTGGATTTACAACTACACCAATGTGGTCAATGTCATGCAGGACTGGGACAAGGCCCTGGACGCGGTTTCGGATTTGATGGGCCGTCCGCGCGTTCGGTCCAAGACGGTTCTTTATATGCAGGTGGATGTGCTCTATCGAGGCGTTGCCAATTTTCCGGGTTATCCGCAGTCCAATGATCCCTACAATCCCAATGAAGTGGTGAACGGCAATAAGAAACACCACTTTCTTACCGGACCGGTCGATTCCCCTTCGGCGACGCTGCATGAACTCGGGCACGCCCAATCGTTCACCAAATTCGAGGGTGAAACCGAAGCGGTCGTGAATCTGATGTATGTGGCGGCAATGAACCAGAAGTTTGGGATGTCGTTGGACCGGGCCTTTGGACAATCCGTTGGCAACAAGGCCAGAGAAAATGTCTCGCTACCCGAGGCGGCACTGACCTGGATTTTGACCGAGAGATTTCGCGCCGGCAACGCCATGAACGGCACGGATATGAAGTATCAACAACGGGGCTACGCCAAATATGTGGAGATCGCCAATTTGTTTGGCTGGGGCGCGTTGAGCAACTTCTGGCATTCCGTGAACGTGGATTACATGCACGGCATCGAATACCCGATCAACACGGATCCGACGGACAGCCGCATTCTGCGGATGTCCCGGGCGGCGGGCGTGGATTTGCGGCCGCTGATTCACTTCTGGGGCGTGCATCCCCAAAACGCCGCCCAGCTCAACCGTGAAATTGAAAGTGCCGGCTTGAAACCCTCGCTGGCGATCTACAATCGGCTGAAGTACTACCAGACCGTGGTGCCCGCCAACCAGGTGCAATTCAACGAACACTACAAGTTGTTCAAGTCGGCCGTGAGCGACACGGTGGACGGCGCTTGGTTCCAGGAAATGCAGACGCATTACACGTCAGAAATGGGCCAGGCCTCGATTCGCGCCGTGCAGGACATCATCAACCTCTATTTTCCCGATGGGCCGCCCGCCGTGAAAACCGTGCAGAGTGGAACGCCGGCGTCCTAGCGAATCTCAAACAGCGGTGTCCTGCGATTTCCCCTTCAGCGTTGGTTGATCGCCAGGCCGGTGCAGGAATTTCAGCACCGCCTCGGTTCGCGTGCGCACATGGAGCTTGTTGTAAATGTGCTGCAGGTGTGAGCGAACCGTGTCCAGGCTGATGTTCATCTGATCCGCAATTTCCTTGTAGAGACTGCCTTTGGCGAGCTGCGAGAGGATTTCGTTTTCGCGTTTCGTCAGATGCTCCAACTCCGACGCGGTGTTCTTCCGTTGATGAAAAAACAAAACCACCTTGCGGGCAATCTCGGGCGACATCGGCGAGCCGCCCTGATAAACGTCATGGATGGCGCTGAGGATATCCGCGGGGCGGGCGCGTTTGAGCAGGTAACCCGTGGCGCCCGCCTGAAGCGAATTGAAAATCTGCTCACTGTCCTCGTAAACGGTCATCATGATCAGATGCAGCTTGGGATGGGCGGGTTTGAGTGCGCTAACCAGTTCGATGCCGCTACGGCCGGGCAGATTGATGTCCACCAGTACCACTTCGGCTTTGGAAGCGGGAAGATTCTTCAAAGCTTCCTCGGCAGAGCCGTATTCCGCCGCGCAACTCAAGCCCGGAGCGTCATTGATCATCGACGCGAGTGCTTCGCGCACGCCTTTGTCATCCTCAACGATTGCGACTTGAATGGGCATGGTTTTTCCTGGCAATAACGTGTTCAAGTGCCGGCGGGCGGTGCCGGACGGATCGGCTCGGAATCAGACGCCGCCAACTCAAAGCTCATCCGAATGCGCGTTCCTGTCCCCGGGCTGGAATCCACCTGGCAACGGCCTCCGATGACGGCGAGGCGCGCCTGCATGTTCTGAAGGCCATTGCCTCGATGCGAATCGGCGCTGAAACCCGAGCCGTCGTCTTCAATCGTCAATTCCAGAGTGGATCCAGAAACGGCCATGCGGAGCCAGACTTCACTGGCGTTCGCGTGCTTCTGGACATTGTTCAATGCTTCCTTGCAGGCGAGAAAAAGATTGTGGCGCACTTCAGCTGGGAGAGATTTTTCAGGAATGATCAGCGGCAAATCCTGACGGCAACGAATCTCGCTGGAGCCAAAAAATTCATTGGCGTAGTGGCTCAGATAATCCACGAGGTCGGACAGCGAATCTTTCCGCGGATTGACCGCCCAGACAATTTCTTCCAGAGAACGAATCGCCGCGCGCGAACCCTGCGC